>NZ_JACLCT010000007.1:0-144474 GCF_014218915.1 Chryseobacterium sp. C2(2020) | reverse complement strand
AGTGTAAAGCCTCGCGCGAAAAAAAACCGGAGTAGGAAGTCTGGAAAAAGTTGAGCAGACTACGACATGTATGATTACGGTGCAAGGTTTTATATGGCAGACATCGGACGTTGGGGCGTCGTAGATCCATTGGCGGAGAAAATGAGAAGACACTCTCCATATAATTATGCGTTCAACAATCCGATTATGTTTATTGATCCCGATGGAATGGCTCCAGACGATATTATAACTACTGTTTTAAAATCAACCGTTACAAAAGGAGCAGACGGAAAATCAGAATTTATACAAAGAGATGTTAATATTAAAATGACTTTGACGATTGTTAATTTATCAGGTTCTGACTTATCTAAAACTATGTTTAATAAAAATTCTGGCACTGTAAGTATAAGTGAGTTTGAGGGAACTGGAATAAGTGCTTTTGAAAATAATTCTAAAGTTGCAATGGATAATATTAAGAATTTTGATATTCAATATAAAGTTGTTACAAGTATGGATGGTATAGGAAAAAATGATCATGTATTATTTATAGCTAACGAAGTTAAGAATGGTAATGGTGATGCTTTAGGTAAAGGACAAACCCCAGGCAGAGTGTCGGCTGTCGAAGCAGCTACAATTAAAAATGGCACCTTTAATGAAGTTGTAAAGCATGAATTTGGACATAATATGGGTATGATACATTCTCCAAATGATAAGGGTCTTATGAGAGCAGAGGGTACAGGTCAAACCTCTGTCGCTCCATATCAAAGAGGAGCAATAGTTTCAGGAGCAATTGGATCACAGAAACAAGTGAAAACTTATTCTGGCGGATATTCAACTTCTTCAGTAAGTGAAGCTAAAAAATTTAAACAGAATAATGTAGTCAGATGAAAAAAATCTTTATAATTAGTTTAGTTTCTCTTTTATTAAATTGTAATAATAAAGAGGAATTTAAAAAGGAAACTTTAGGAGTAGTTACCTTTGAAGTTCCAGATAATTGGAAGAAGAAAGATATTAAAGGAATAGACTCTAAAATAATTTCCTTCATAACATCTAATTCTGACACAATATATTTTGAGTATGGAGCTTACAATAATCCATTTAATGAATCAAAAATTATTATTAATGATAGTTTAATCTACAAAGCTTTAAAAAAAAATTCTATTGTTGAAAATATAGTTTTTTCAAATAATAAAGAATTAGACAATAGTCAAGGTATTTTTTTAGATAACTATTATTATTATGATACAATTAGCGGACATATAGCAAAAGTTATGCTGCCTAAAAAAAGCAAGAGAGGACAAATGGGGTTATATTTTGAAAATATTGATGGTAAGAAAAATAATTTCTCTATTTATACACTTCGTCCATTAAAAGAAGTTGATAGTTTAAATTTTTTCAAATTGAAGCGATCAATTCAAATAAAGTAACTTGACCCCTATCTCGCGGATTTGTAATCCCGATGACGCGGATTTATAATCCGTGAGCAACAATAAAGAACCCACTGCAATTGCGGTGGGTTTTGTGTTATAAAGAGCAGCACAAAATAAAATGCTTTTCATTTTTAACCTCAGAAAGCAGGGCGAAGTCGGGGTAACGCTACAGGAAAGATTTGAATACGATTCCCAAAACAGGCTGAAAAAGCATTACCATCAGGTGGATAGTAATCCGCAGGAACTACTTGCCGAAAACACCTACAACGACTTGTCTCAGCTTGTGAATAAGAAAGTGGGAAATAATCTTCAAAGCATCGATTACACTTACAATATCCGCGGATGGATGACCAAGATCAATGATCCGGCAAATCTTAACGGAAAACTGTTCGGGTATAAAGTAAAATACAGTGAAGTTGAAGGGCTTGAAACACCCAATACAGACTTTTCTACTCTGAAAGTAAAACCGAAATACAACGGCAACATTGCGGAAGTAGACTGGAGAACAGGAACAACCACAGGAGACAACCTGAGAAGATACGGCTATGTTTATGATGGAGCGAACAGATTACTGGCAGGATTCTACCAGAAAGATACCAATCCTTCTGCAAAGGAATACTTCGAAAAGATGGAATATGATCTTAACGGAAATATCTCTAATCTGAAAAGATCTGCGCAATCTCAGCAAGGCGCTCCTGCATTTAATATTGATGATCTTGGATATATTTATACCGGAAACAGGCTGACTTCCGTTACCGATTCCTCCACAGATTACAGAGGCTATCCGGATACTTCAGGAAACACGATTTCCTACGACCTGAACGGAAACATGAAAGATCATAAGGATAAAGGTATTCTTCAGATTGATTATAATTTTTTAAATCTTCCGAAATATATTAAGTTCAGTGATTTTGCAAGTTACGACAGGAGCAATAAAGTATATGTAAATACGAATTATCTTTACAGAGCAGATGGCGTAAAGATGAGAAAAGTACATAATTATAAAGATCCTTCCTATGCTTATGCTTTGGGAACCAGAACCACCGATTACTTGGATGGGTTTCAATATGAATATGACTGGACACCATTATCCGGAATACCTACGAATGATTTTCAGTTAAAATTTGTTCCAACTTCAGAAGGGTATTTTGATTTTGTAAAAAATAAGTATATTTACAACTATACAGATCATTTGGGAAATATCCGTTTAAGTTATTTCAACAATGGAAGTGGCGCAGAAGTTCTTGAAGAAAATAACTATTATCCGTTTGGGATGAAGCATGAAGGATACAATACTTCTTTCAGTTTTGGAAGCAGTTACCAGTATAAATACAACGGCAAGGAATTACAGACGGAGTCCGGCATGTATGATTACGGAGCAAGATTTTATATGGCTGACATCGGACGTTGGGGTGTGCAAGATGATCACCAAGAATTATATCATTCATATTCTTCTTATCATTATGTTGCGGACAATCCTGTTCTTGTGATTGACCCCGATGGAAGAGATTGGTATTATACAAATGATGGACAATATTTATATAATAAAGATTTAAATAGAGATAACGCCTCTCAATTTTTCAAAGACAATAACATTGAGGGCGCAAAATATGCTTTTGCGAGCAACACGATGGGGAATTTTCATTATGGTGCGGATGGTGTAATTTATGATGATTCAAAAGCAGGTAGAGGAAAAGCAATTGAAAACGGGACGCTTCATGATATTCCGGAAATAACTTTAACCAAAAATCTTACTTTAGAAAAAATAGTTAAATCTGTTATCGTTGGTATAAATATGTATAGCGGGGTAGATGAATTGATTGGAGGAGTTGGTTCATTACTTGTTCCCGAACCCACAATGATAACAAAAGTTTCAGGGGTATATCTAATTGGTGATGGACTTACAAGGTCTATATCTGGTCCTATTCAACTTTATGGAATTTGGGGTAATGATAAACAATTAGAGAATGTTCCAGGAAATCTTTTAGGATTAGTAGGAAACGGAATAGACAATCTAAATAGTAATAAGCCTGGATATGTTACGGGTGGTGATGGACAATTAGTTGGTGAAATGGTTGGTGATTTTGGATTAGCTCGAAGAAGCTTATACAAAGCTCTTATGTCGCCACAAGGAGTTTCAAAAATGAAAGATTATATAAGATTTGGGAACATAATAAATAGTCTTTCTTCACCTGCAAGAACAGGTTACTCAAAAGGCAAAAAAATAAAAGAAAATGAGAAATGATGTATTACTTATTCTATTAATTTCTTCAGCAGTATTTATTGCAGTATTAGTATATAATGTAAAGAGGTTGAAAAAAATGACCTATGAAGAGAGAGAAAAAGAAACTGACAGAAGTTTAGATAGAGCGGGTTGGCTCACTATAATAAAAAACATATTAAAACTATTTACTAACTGAAAAACAACTCGCATTTCGCGGGAATCCCTGATCTTGCGGATTTGTAATCCGTGAACAATAATAATCCACCTTTTTTGCGGTGGGTTTTATGTTATAAAGAGCAGCACAAAATAAGATGTTTTCATTTTTAACCAGAATCCCCAAAACCCGAACAGTAAAGAGAATACGGAATCTTTAGCGTATGATCTTAACGGAAATATCACCAGTCTGTACAGAACCTCGGTTCTGGAATATGGGAATACAACGCCGACCATGATTGATAACCTGCAATACCTCTATGCTTCCGGCAATGTCAGCAACAGGCTTACCAACATCAATGATCATGCACAGAATGCAACAGGATACGAAGGCGGCGGACAAACCATCGGATATGATCTGAACGGAAACATGATCAGTATGCCAGATAAGGGAATCAGTGTGATCAAATACAATCATTTAAACCTTCCCCACCATCTGGAATACAGCAGGGACGGCATTGAAATGGTGAAACTGGACACAAAATACCGCGCCGACGGGACAAAGCTCCGTAAGGTAAACACCACAACGATTTCCGGGATTAACGGCTACACAACCTCTGTAAAGACCATCGATTACCTTGATGGCTTCCAGTATCAGAACATCACTAATTCAGGTGGCGGAGGCGGAGGAAGCTCTTCTTTTTCGGCGTCCAATCTTGAGAGTTCACGAGCGATGGAAACGCAGGCGTTCAGTCTTGTGGACATTGGAGGGCTGGAACCTGTGGGAATGCTGAAGAATTCTGAACTGCAGTTTTTGCCGACTTCAGAAGGATTTTACGATTACATAAAAAATCAATATATTTACCAGTATAAAGATCACTTGGGAAATACAAGGGTAAGTTTTGGGAAAAACAGCGCAGGAGTTCTAGAAATTGTGGATGCTAATGATTATTATCCTTTCGGAATGAATCATTTGAAGAGCGGAAATTCATTCTTTGGATCAAGTTCGTATAAAAATTACAAGTACAACGGTAAAGAATTGCAGGAGACGGGCATGTATGATTACGGAGCAAGGTTTTATATGCCTGACTTAGGAAGATGGGGAGTCGTAGATGAATTAGCAGAAAAATTTAATCGCCATAGCCCGTATAATTATGTTGTAAATAATCCTATTAATGGTATTGATCCAGACGGTAGGGATGTAATATTTCTTGCAGATTCCAAAGCTGTACCTGTAGCAGGTCATGGAGCTGTTATTGTTGGAAATGAAAGAGATGGTTGGTATTATTATTCAATGAATGGAACAGGGGAAGGAAGTAGCCCATACGGCGATTCTAAAAACCCTGACATTGGAACTTTTTTGGGAAAAGGCTTAAGTCCGAAACAGGCTATGCTAAAAGCAAATACTATTAATCCTGTCCCAAGTGAAAAACACCATTACGATAAATTTGTTACTGTTAAAACAACTAGAGAAGAAGATGCCAAGATAAAAGTAGCCGCAGCTAAAGCAGCAAGTGCTAAAAAATATAAAGTAATTGGTCAGTCTTGCGCTTGTGTCATGTTAGATGCGCTCAATAAAATTGTAGATATAAGATCTAATAATGCTTGGTATATTCCAAAATTTATAGATCCTGCTCCCAATAATATTATGGATTATTTTAATGAGGAAAAGATAACAGGAGGAGGAATTCATCATTTAAATAGATTCTACCTTCCTGATGATAAAGAAATTAAAACTCGTAAGGTAGGAAAACTTGAAGTTGGTCCTCTCATTCCTGATGGTGTAGATAGAAATAAAACTCAATAGTTATGAAAAGAGTAATTTTTATTCTTACAGGTATTATTATACTTTGTGTATTTTTTTATTATGCATTCGGAATTTTTTCTTCATCCGTTGGCTGGTATGGTTATCAAAAATGGAAGTATAGAGGCGGTACAACAACAATTAAAGAATCAAAACAAAGAAAAGTCTTTGTAAAAGAATTGAATTATAAGATAGTGGATTCTGCTAATCTAAAAGGATTTTATTTTAAGCCCTATATAGAGAAAGGTTTTAGATATGGTTACCATTCAATGGAGGAAACAAGAATAGATAATTTTTCAAATTATCCATATAATTTTAGCTATGAAAGGAACAAAAGCGATTCTATTGTATTGAACATTTTCCCTGAAGATAAAGAGAAATTGGACAGTTCTGATGCTGTATGGGGATATTTAAAACAACCATATTTAAAAGATACCATTAGGATTGAGATAGAAGGAGCTGGAAAGCAAAAAGGTATAATAAAAGTATGGTAACCCGACCCGACCCTGGTCTCGCGAATTTATAATCCGTGAGCAACAATAAAGAACCCACCACAAAGCGGTGGGTTTTGTGTTTTATAGCGTAGCTGCGTTTTTGGCAAAAAAATCTTTAAACTTTTTATGGGTAAGCATTTTTTCCACGAGGTGAAAATGGTTTGCTTGTCTTCCTCTTCGAGCTGCTGTATTAATCTGATTTGTTAGAGTTCCGTTTTATCTTCCAAAATTACTTCTTTAGGAATAGAACTGCCATAATCAATCGCTCATTAAAGCATCTTTTTAACCAGCTCACTCATCATTTAAAACTTACTTGATAATTGGATTTTCGTGAAAACCTTTTTGGTGTACAATGGAAAATCAGCGTTTTGAAGCCATCCGTAATAGCCCAGATCTTTCTGGAAAACAGACTTTACCGTTTGTCCCTTATATTTTCCGAAAGCAAAAATTTCCTGTCCGTTTTCGTTGAAATGAATCATTCCGGCAAGATCTGCGAATTTGTTCTGAGACGAAAAATTGCTTAATTCTGCGATTTCGTTCGGTACATCATCGTATTTTCCGACCTGAGCATCAAGAACTTCGAAAGTTGCCATAACATCCGCTTCCGCAGAATGGGCGTTTTCCAGTGTTTTTCCGCAATAAAACTGATAGGCAGCGCCTAAATTTCGGGGTTCTTTTTTAAAGAAAATGGTCTGTGCATCAACCAGTTTGAATTTATTCAAATCAAAATCAAACTCGGCACGAAGCAGCTCTTCCGCTAACAACGGAACATCGAATCTGTTGGAATTGAAACCGCCCAAATCCGCACCCGCAATCATTTCCATCACTTTCGGAGCAATTTCTCTGAATGTCGGCGCATCTTTTACATCTTCATCATAAATACCGTGGATTTCGCTGCATTCTTTCGGGATCGGCATTTCAGGATTTACCCTCCATGTTTTGCTTTCTCTCGAAGCATCTGGATTTACTTTTAAAATACAGATTTCAACAATACGGTCTTTCCCGATGTTGGTTCCTGTGGTTTCCAGATCAAAAATGCAAAGCGGTTTATGTAGTTTTAAATTCATTTTTTATAATTTGAAAATTCGAGAAGTGGTAATTTGAAAATGGATTTAAACGTCCATTATTTAACACATAAATTTATTTTAATTGTTTTTGAAATATAATAGATATTAGAATATAATAAAGAATTACCATCGGAATTCCGACTGTTTTAAAGATAACTAAAATAATAACAGAACCGACCAGTAAAGCTATTTTCGGATAATTATCCTGTAGTTTCATCGATTTGAATTTCATCGCGATCATTTTTATCGGCGAGATTAAAAGCCAGGAAGAAATTACGGTTAAAATAATTAACGCAAATTCATTATTCAGGAGAAATTCAAAGCTTTGATTTTCTTTGAAAGCGTAAAACAGTCCAAAAATCAGAATCGTATTACTCGGCGTATTCAGTCCTTTAAAATAATATTTCTGATCTGCATCTAAATTAAAAATTGCCAGTCTTAAACAGGAAAATAATGTAATCAGCAACCCGAAATATTGAATCGCAAACGGTAAGGTCATCCCAAAGAGATCCGTTTCAAACGGTTCAAGCATTTTAAACATCGTCAGTCCCGGAACCAGTCCGAAGCTCACCATATCTGCCAAAGAATCCAGTTGGGTTCCCAGATTGGAGTTTGCCTTTAACGCTCTTGCCGTAAAACCATCAAAGAAATCCAGAACCAGAGAAAGTACGATGCAAATCGCAGTCGTCTGATAATCTCCTGAAATAAGATGAATGGCGCCGATACATCCGGAAAACAGGTTTCCTAACGTTATCGCGTTGGCAAGATTATTTTTAATAAAATTCATAGGCACAAAATTAATAAATTAAAGTAACAAAGCGTTAATTAAACGGTGCATCAATTATAGAAGATTGCTAAGCCGTTACAGGGAGATATTATTAAATTAATTCGAATTTAATGTAAATTTGCAGCATGAAATTGTTTAAAGAATTTAGAAAACAGGAAGTTCTGGTGCTTTTGTACAGAATTTTTTTAGCCTATTTTTTCTATCAGATCGCAAGATTTTTATTCTGGTACTTTAATAAAGACTTGATAAAGATCGACTCTGTTTCAGATTATTTCAGTCTGTCTTTCCATGGGATTGCATTCGATACAACGGCAATTTTATATGTAAATGCCCTTTTTATTCTTCTGAGCATCATTCCTATTATCATCAATACTAAAAAAAGTTACCAGAAATTTCTTTTCTGGCTGTATTTTATCACCAACGGAATTGCCTATGCGATGAATTTCGGAGATATGGTGTATTTCAGATTTTCGCAGATGAGACTTACTTCTGCCGCGTTGCAGGTTGCGCAGCACGAAAGCAATATTTTTAAGGTTTTTACAACTTCTGTTGCTCAGAATCCTTTTGTTCTGATTGGATTTATAGCTTTGATGATCCTTTGGATTTTTCTTTATAAAAAAGTAACAATTCAGGAAAACAAGCCAGAAAAACTGTTTCCGTATTTTGTTTGGTCTTTGTTAACGCTTTGCATAACGGCTGTTTTGGCTGTTGGCGGGATCCGTGGAGACTTTAAACACAGCACAAGACCGATCAATCTGGTAGACGCCAATCGTTTCGTAAAAATTCCGGCACAGGGAAATGTCGTTTTGAACAGTACGTTTTCCTTTTTCCGAACTTTAAATACGAATAATTTTAAGGAAGTTCATTTTGTAGATGAAAAATTTATCGATCAGAATATCCATCCTTATAAAGAATATAACAGAGAAGTCGCAGAAAAACCAAATATCGTTATTTTTATTGTAGAATCCTTCGGAAGAGAATATTCAGGAGCATTCAATAAAGATAAAGACATCAAAGATTACGTTTCTTACACTCCGTTTATCGACAGTTTGGCGGGACAGAGTCTTATTTTTCCGAACACTTTTGCCAACGGAAGACAGTCGATTCACGGGATGAGTTCCGTTCTTGCCGGAATTCCGAGTTTAACCGACGCTTTTACAAGTTCGCCGTATTCCAACCAGAAAATCCAGTCCATTGTTTCTGTCTGCAACGAAATGGGATACGATACTTCTTTCTATCACGGCGCTCCGAATGGTTCCATGGGATTTTTAGGCTTTGGAAACATTCTAGGCTTCAAACACTATTTTGGAAAGACAGAATACAATAACGATAAAGATTTCGACGGAATCTGGGCAATCTGGGATGAACCTTTTTTACAGTATTTTGCGAAAAATGTAGGAAAAAAACAGCCTTTCATGGTAACCGTATTCACGGCATCTTCACATCATCCGTTTAAAATTCCTGAAAAATACAACGGAAAGTTTAAAAAAGGAAAAATTCAGATGCATGAACCAATTCAATATACGGATTTTGCCATCAAAAAATACTTTGAAACAGCTAAAAAACAACCTTGGTTCAATAATACTATCTTTGTTTTTACAGGAGATCATACCAACGAAATTTATTATCCCGAATACGATAAAACAATGAATCGTTTCGCAGTGCCCTTAATCTTTTATTCCCCAAATCCTGCGTACAATTTAAAAGGCGTAAATCCTGAACTCGCACAGCAGATTGATATTTATCCTACGCTTGCAGATTTAATAGGTTACCATAAAAAAATCAGAAGCTGGGGGAGAAGTCTTGTGAGTGACAGACATTATTCGCCGATTATTGCCAATTCAGACGGAACAGTGGAGCAGTTTATCATCGGGAATTACATCTACCGTTTTGATGGAAAAGAAATTGTGGGGATCTTTGATAAGTCTGATTTAGGATTGGAAAAAAATCTTATGGATCAGCTGAAATCCAATCCGGAAGCGCAAAAAGGAAAACAAATCGCAAAAGCGTGGTATCAGGATTATATGGATCGGGTGATAAACAGAAAAATGAACTAAAATATAACTATTTTATTTTCAGGATGAATTGAATGAAATTTTAATTGTTAAACCTATTAACTTTATTATTGTTTCAGATGAATTTTTGGGATATCTCTTGTAATCTATGTGTAGGATAATAAATTTTTTTGTTGTTTTAAAATAAATTTATATTTTTAGCAGTAATAGACAACGAAATTATTTTATTGAAATTAAAACTATAAGAAATATGAGAAAATTATTATTAACCTTCGCGCTTTCATTATTCGGAGTAATGTCTTTTGCACAGATTGAAGGAAAATGGAAAACCATAGACGATGAAACAAAACAGGCTAAATCTATTGTTGAGATCTATAAAAAAGGAGACCAGTACTTTGGCAAAATCTCACAACTATTAATAAAGCCGGCTAATCCAAACTGTACAGCTTGTAAAGACGACAGAAAAAACAAGCCTATTCTGGGAATGGAAATCATCAGAGGGCTTAAAAAAGACGGTGATGAATTTACAGGAGGAACCATTACCGATCCTAAAACAGGAAAAACCTACAAATGTACGATTACAAGAAGCGGTGATAACCTGAATGTAAGAGGATATGTTGGTTTATCTTTCATCGGAAGATCACAGACTTGGCAGAAAGCTAATTAATCGGGATCAAATAAAAATTAATAAGCGGCATTTCATTAAATGAAATGTCGTTTTTGTTATGTAAATAATAAAAAAACACTACTTTTGTACTCTAAATTTTTCAAATAAATATGGCAGAATATACTTTTCGTGAGGTAATTGCACAGGCAATGAGCGAGGAAATGCGTAAAGACGAATCCATCTATTTAATGGGGGAAGAAGTTGCAGAATATAACGGTGCATATAAGGCTTCAAAAGGAATGCTGGATGAATTTGGTGCTAAAAGAGTAATCGATACACCAATTGCTGAGCTTGGTTTCGCAGGGATTTCTGTGGGAGCTGCAATGAATGGTAACAGACCGATTGTAGAATTTATGACCTTCAATTTCTCTTTGGTGGGGATTGATCAGATTATCAATAACGCTGCAAAAATCCGCCAGATGAGTGGAGGACAGTGGAACTGCCCAATCGTTTTCCGTGGTCCTACAGCTTCTGCAGGTCAGTTGGGAGCAACACACTCTCAGGCTTTCGAAAGCTGGTATGCCAACTGTCCGGGATTAAAAGTAGTCGTTCCTTCAAACCCTTACGATGCGAAAGGATTGTTGAAAACTGCGATTCAGGATAATGATCCGGTAATTTTCATGGAATCTGAGCAGATGTACGGAGACAAAATGGAAATTCCTGAAGAAGAATACTATTTACCGATCGGGAAAGCAGATATCAAAAGAGAAGGTTCTGATGTTACGCTGGTTTCTTTCGGAAAAATCATGAAGCTGGCTATTCAGGCTGCTGAAGATTTGGCTAAAGAAGGTATTTCTGTAGAAGTTATCGATCTTAGAACCGTTCGTCCTTTGGATTATGATACTGTTTTGGCATCCGTTAAAAAGACAAACAGACTGGTTGTTTTGGAAGAAGCGTGGCCATTTGGTTCTGTGGCGTCCGAAATTACCTATATGGTTCAGCAGAAAGCATTCGATTATCTGGATGCTCCGATCAAGAGAATTACAACTCCAGATGCTCCTGCTCCTTACTCCGCAGCTTTATTTGCAGAGTGGTTCCCGAAACTTGAAAAAGTGAAAGAAGAGATCAAAAAAGCAATGTACGTTAAGTAATAAAACGATTATAGAAAAAAACTTCCGAAAGGAAGTTTTTTCATTTATTATATTCATGAAGAAAAATTCATGGAGATGTAAATTTGACTTAAATTTGCGCGTTTAAAAATTAAATTAGCTGGTATGGCAGAAGTTACAGAAGGCGGTCATCATTTTGACATCAAAAAGCTTTCTTTCATTGGAATTTTAGTGTCTCTCGGAATTGTTTTCGGAGATATCGGTACTTCACCGCTTTATGTAATGAAAGCGATTGTTAACGCAAGAGGAAAAGGAAGTACGATGCCTTTCAATGAGTACATCGAAGGGGCGTTGTCCTGTATTATCTGGACGCTTACTCTTCAGACGACAATTAAATATGTAATCATTGCTCTTAGAGCAGACAACAAAGGAGAAGGGGGTATTTTAGCACTTTTTTCTCTGGTAAAAAATCTTAAAAAAGGCTGGTTGTATCTTATTGCTATTGTAGGAGCGGCTGCGCTTATTGCAGATGGGGTAATTACTCCTTCGCTTACGGTAATGTCTGCGATCGAAGGTCTTGAAATTTATAATCCGGATACTCCGGTTGTTCCTATCACGATCGCGATTCTGATTGTTATTTTCGTAGTTCAGCAGTTTGGTACGAGCTTTATCGGGAAGTTCTTCGGACCGGTAATGGTGATCTGGTTCCTGGTTTTGGGAGGTTTAGGATTGTCTCATTTAAGCGAAAATCTTGAAATTTTAAGATCTTTCAATCCTTACTATGCGTATAAGCTTATTGCCAACTCTCCGAGCGCAATTGTAATTTTAGGAGCGGTTTTCCTTTGTACCACAGGAGCGGAAGCGCTTTATTCCGACTTAGGACACTGCGGTGCCAAAAATATTCGTGTAAGCTGGGGATTTGTAAAAGTAATGCTGATCTTAAATTATTTGGGACAAGGAGCGTGGCTTTTAACCAATTACGGTAAACCCGGCTTTTCGGTAGTAAACCCTTTCTTCGGTATCATGGAAGAATGGATGGTGGTTCCGGGCGTTATTTTGGCTACAGCGGCTGCAATTATTGCCAGTCAGGCTTTGATAACAGGATCATTTACTATTTTCTCAGAGGCAATGTCCTTAAATTTATGGCCTAACCAGAAAATTGATTATCCTTCCGGGGTTAAAGGACAAATGTACATCCCAAGAATTAACTGGGGGCTTTTACTGTTCTGTATTGTGGTGGTTCTTCACTTCAAAGAATCAGGAAAAATGGAAGCGGCTTACGGTTTATCCATTACGGTAACCATGTTGATGACCACCGTACTTTTGGTATACTGGCTGTTGAAACAAAGAGTCAACAAAGTTTTAATCCTTGTTTTTGCGTTTGTTTATATGGCAATCGAATTAGGTTTCTTTAGTGCAAACGTAATCAAATTCATGGAAGGAGGATGGATTACGGTCGTATTGGCTGGATCTATAGGAATCTGTATGTATGCATGGTACAACGGAAGATCTATTAAAACAAAATTCATCAAATTTATTAAGCTTGAGACCTATATCCCGATCATTAAAGATATGAAGCTTGATGAAACGATTCCTAAATATGCGACTAACTTAGCGTATTTAAGCCGTGCGAAGAGAAATGATGAGATCGAATCGAAGATTATTTATTCAATCATCAAAAAACAGCCGAAAAGAGCCGATCATTATTTTATCTTAAGCATTACCAATCAGGAAGATCCATATACTTTTAAATATGCGGTAGATGAAGTTCTTCCGGGAACGATCTATAAGATTAACTTCATGTTAGGATTTAAGATAGACCGAAGAATTAACGATTATTTCGATATGGTTCTCAGAGATTTAATGGCAGACGGAACAATTCCTTCAAGAAGCAGCCATCCGTCATTAAGAGCGCATAATATTCCGCCGGATCTGAAATACGTGATTATAGACAATACCTATATTAACGATATACTTCTTACGGTTAAAGAGAAAATCATTCTTAATATCTACAATTTCGTGAAATATATCGGAAGCGACGACTTTAAAGCATGGGGAATCACCTCTCACAATGTTGTGGTAGAATCTGCACCTATGACGGAAGATTGCGTCGGAAAATCCAAAATCGAGCAGTGCGAATTTATCCGCCACAAAGGTTAAATTCTTTAACACAGTAGGACAATTTGTATTTAAATAAAAATCAATAAATTTGTAGATAAATTTTTTGATGGATACGATACAAAAAGAAAAAAATATTGCACTGATAAAGGATGTTTTAAGAAACTATTTATTAGAAAAAGGTTTCAGAAACACACCTGAACGATATACGATATTAGAAGAAATATACGGTATGGATCATCACTTTAATGTGGATGATCTGTACCTTTTAATGTTGCAGAAAAAATACCACGTTTCCAAAGCAACAATTTACAATACAATTGAAATTTTCCTTGATGCAGGACTCATCCGTAAGCATCAGTTCGGAGAAAAAACACTCACTTCTTCCTCTTACGAAAAATCTTATTTTGATAAACAGCACGATCATTTGGTGGTGTACAAAAAAGATTCAGACAAGGAAATCGAAGAGATCATCGAGTTTTGTGATCCGAGAATTCAAGGGATTAAAGAAGCAATTGAACAGGCATTTGGCGTAAAAATTGATTCCCATTCGCTGTATTTTTATGGCACAAAGAATGATTAATCAATTCATGAGACTATTTGCTTTAGTCCTAGTCTCTGTTTCAACGTTTTTATTTGCACAGAACCAGCCGAAACCTCTGCAAAAAGATCCTTATTTTACCAACACGACTCCTCAAAAAAATGCTCCGCCTGCTGAAAAGGTGAAGCACATCCATTCTGATGAATTACGGAAGGATGAGAAATACGATGGGAATAATTACTTCGTTGGGAATGTACAGTTTTCGCATCAGGGTTCTTTGCTGAATGCGGATCTTGTGATTGTGTATGAAGAACAGAATTTCATCAAAGCTATCGGAAATGTAAAATTGCAAAATGCCGATGGTTCAGTAATTACAGCCGATGAAATGGAGTATGATGGAAATACACAAAAGGGAATTGCCCGAAAAAATGTAGTTCTTACCGATCCGAAAGGAACTGTTATAAAAACGGAAACCATGTATTACGACCGGCTTTCCAATCAGGCGTATTACAACACCGGAGGAACCATTAACGACGGAAAAAGTACAACGTATTCCAAAACAGCAACCTATTTTCTAACAACCAGAACGATTGATCTTTCCGGAAGAGTGAAAATAGAAGACGCTCAGTATATTCTGGAGGGAGACAATGTAGTTCAGAATCAGAATACAAACATCGTCAATATCAACGGACCGACGACAATTGTCAACAAGAAAAATCCTAAAAACCGAATCGTTACCGATAAAGGAAATTACAATACAAATACGAAAGAAGCTTTTTTATACAAAAACTCCAGAGTGTATTATAATGATAAGATTCTTACCGGAGATGAAATGTACTATAACCAGTTATCCGGATTCGGAAAAGCGACAGGAAATGTAACACTGGATGATCCGAACGAAAGAAGATTTATAAAAGGAGGTTACGGAGAAATTTACGAAAAGAAAGATTCTGCCATGATGACCAAAAATCCGTATGCAGTAAAAGCTCTGGAAAAAGATTCGATGTACTTTGCGGCAGAAAAAATTATTTCTTTTCAAAAACCGGATCCTGAAGATATCAAGGTGAAGAAAAGTTTTCTGAGAGCATACAGAAAAGGACGTTTTTATAAATCCAATGCGCAGGGAAGAGCAGATTCCATCGCTTTCAATGAAACGGATGGAGTTCTTCATATGTATACCAATCCAATCCTTTGGAGCAACGGAAAGCAGGTAACCGGAGATAAAGTTGAAGCTTATTTTAATACCCAAAAAGAAAATATAGACTCTCTGAAGGTTCTCGGAAATGCTTTTGCCATCAGCAAAGTAGATTCTCTGAATATGAAAGACGAATTCAATCAGGTGAAAGGTAAACTCATGACGGTTTATTACGGAGAAGATAACAATATCAAAGAAGCAAAAGTAATCGGAAATGCTCAGGCAATTACCTATTCCGATGATGAAAACGAGCAAACGAAGGAAAAGGAAAGAATCGGGATCTCTCTTACTTCCTGCGGTATTATTGATGCTATTTTTGAGGAAAAACTATTATATGTTGTAGCATGTAATATCGGAGCAGCTTCAGATACCTATCCTATGAGTATGATAGAACCCGAAAGGCGGAAATTTCCGGATTTTAACTGGAATACAAAAGACAGGATTCTGAAATGGCAGGATATTCTCGTGGATACGCCTAATTATGAAGAAGTAAAATACGAAGCCGACAATACACTTTATAATAAAGCACAGGAAGCAGTAGAAAAAGAAAAAGCCAAAGAAGAAGCCAAAAAGCCAAAACGTGTAAGGCGATAAATTCGCATTTTTTTAACAGAATTTTTTTTAATTATAAAATATTCACCATTTTCTAAATAGGAAATGGTGATTTATTTTTACAAAATCGCCCTGAAAATAGTGGCTGCCTGATAATTTTTTAATTTTTTTTCGAATTTTCAGGCGTGTTTTATTCAAAAATCTGTGAAGCGGAAACCCTTATCGTTATTCGGTTTTCTAATTGGTAAATTCTCATGGTTTGTTGAATTGATTTGCGATCTTGGTATGTAATGTAAATATTTTTTATTGAATATGTATTTTCATTAATTTTTTTCTATATATTTACCTAAGAATATATGAAACTATATTAATATTTTGTGATTTGGTGGTATTGCCCGCGGTTTTCTGCGGGCAATTTTTTTATTCTGTCCGTTTCATTTCGGCGTTTGCCGAATCTTTTATAGTTTTGCTAAAATTTCGGAAAATGGAAATGCAAAAGGATTTTTTTATATATCAGGCTCAGACGACAAAGTTTGCCGCAGGTTTTGAAGTAGAGAAGGCGGAAGGAAGTTATATTTATGGTAAAGACGGAAGAAGATATCTGGATTTTGTAGCAGGAGTTTCTGCCAATACTTTAGGACATTCCCATCCAAAAGTAGTTGATGCCATTAAAGAACAGGCAGAAAAATACCTTCACGTTATGGTTTACGGAGAATATGCACAGGAAAAGCCGGTGGCTTTATGTAAGCTTTTGGCAGAAGCTACTCCCGATCCTTTAGAAATTACTTATCTGGTAAACAGCGGTGCAGAAGCCATAGACGGAAGTCTGAAACTGGCAAAAAGATATACAGGAAGAGAAGAAATTGTCTCTTTCAAAAATTCGTACCACGGAAATACCCACGGTGCGTTAAGTGTATCTGGAAATGAGTTCCATAAAAGAGAATTTCGTCCGTTATTGCCAATGGTTTCCTTCATTGAATTTAACAATGAAAAAGATTTCGATAAAATTACCGAGAAAACGGCCTGCGTTATTTTAGAAACCATTCAGGGAGCAGCCGGATTTTTAGTTCCTAATGACGATTATTTAATTAAATTAAAAAAGAGATGTGAAGAAGTCGGCGCGTTATTAATTCTGGATGAAATTCAGCCGGGATTCGGAAGAACGGGAAAACTCTTTTCTTTTGAACATTTCGGCATTGTTCCGGATATTCTTGTGATGGGAAAAGGAATGGGAGGAGGAGTTCCTGTTGGTGCTTTTATGAGTTCGCGCGAAATTATGGAAACACTGTCTCATTCTCCGAAATTAGGGCATATTACGACCTTTGGAGGAAATCCGCTTATCGCAGCTTCCAGTTATGCAACTTTAAAAGAAGTTCTGGAAAGCGGTCTGATGAATGAAGTAGAAGAAAAAGAAAAACTATACAGAAACCTTCTGGTTCATCCCAAAATAAAAAATATTAACGGAAAAGGGCTTATGTTGGCTGTAAATCTCGGATCACCGGAATATACTTTAGACGTTGCCAAAAGATGCATGGAAAAAGGACTGATTGTTTTCTGGCAGCTTTACAGAAATGAATATCTGAGAATCTCTCCACCCCTTACGATTTCAAAGGAAGAAATAGAAGAAGGATGTAAAATTATCCTTGACGTATTAAATGAAAACCAATAAAAAAGCTCTTTTTCAGAGCTTTTTTTTGATACCACAAAACAAAAAGATTATGGTAAAATAATAATTAAACACCTATTTAAGAATCTCTGACAAATATCATGAAGATTATGCAAAAAAATAAATACATTTTTGTGTAATAAAAAAATTAATTTATATATTGCGGAACGATTAAAACAAAGATTATATGGCGAAACATAAAGTCCATTACGAATTCCCAATGCATTGTTTATCAGAGATTTTGTATGAATATCTGGCAACGGCGGAAGGATTGTCTGAATGGTTTGCAGATGATGTGACAGAGAAAGGGGATGACTTCTTTTTCAGCTGGGGTGGAGGTCCTTCTGAGAAGGCTACTTTAATAAGATATAAGCCTGAAGGTTTCGTGCGTTTCCGATGGGAAGAAGACGAAGGAACCAAAAACTTCTTTGAAATGACGATCGCAATAGACGACATTACAGAAGACCTGTCTCTTAATATTACAGATTTCTGTGAAGAAGGAGATGAGGAAGAAAACGCAATGTACTGGGAAAATCTTATCGAAAACCTTAGAATTAAATTAGGAGCAGCCTAAACGTAGGCAAGCTGAATTATAAAACTGATGAACGATTTATCGTTCATTATTTTTTTTGTAAATAAATTAGATTACAGTGGAAAATCAATATTTTACATCAGACGAAATTAATGTAAAAAACAGAGCCTTTCTTTCGGGGGATGCCGTTAAAGTTTCTTTTTTCATCAGAAACGGAAAATTAATCATGGATGAAGAATGCTATTTCTTCCTAATGGCTTCCATGAGAAAAATGAGACTGAATATTCCGTTAACCTACACTATGGAATTTTTTCAGTCATTATTTCAAAAAGAAATTATTGAAGGAGAAAACATTCAGAATGCCGTCATTAATTTTCAGGTTTTCAGAAATTCAGACGGATTAACTCTTTCCAAATCCTCAGTTTCTTATTTTTATGAAATTACAGAGATCGAAGATGTTTTAGCATTACAGGAAAGACATCTTGAGCTTGATTTAATTAAGGAAATAAACGTTAATAACAACCTTTTAAGCAGCATCAGAGTCCACAGTCCGGAAAATATTTACGGAGAGATTTATGCGCAGGAAAATGATCTTGATGACGTTATCCTTCTAAACCCGAATAAAAGGATCGCGCGTACAACTTTCGGCAATCTTCTGTTTTTGGAAGGCGACGTGATCAAAATTCCGAAACAGACGGAAGGAGCTTACATTTCGCCGCTTATGGAAAATTTTGTAACGTTTTTGCATAAAAATAATCTTGCAGACATACAGGAACACGAAATCATCGCGTTTGAGTCTCAGAAAGCCGAAGAAATTTTACTGATTTCAGATGAAAAAGGGATATTTTCTGTGGGGAAAATAAGAAATAAAACTTTCGGAAATCAGAATTTTTCTGAACTGATTAAAAGCTGGAAAGAAAGTTTTTAATATGAAAATTGACAAACCCGGTAAACAACAAAGTTCCGAAAGTCCTTTACCGGGTTTTATTCTGAATGAATCAGAATTTGTATCTTTATTTAGTATTCTCTGAAAATTTCAGAAAATTTCTGAGCAATTTCTTTCTGACCTTTCTCGCTGGTCAGATATTCCCTGTCTTTGGTATTATTGATATATCCGAGTTCCATTAAAACGGTCGGAGCTTTAGATTCTCTTAAAATATGAAGATTTTTTTCTTCAATTTTTAACGTGTTGAATTTCTTTGAAATTCGGTCAGCAAGCTTTTTTGAACCCTCGGTATTCTGCGTGTAGAGTTCAGCTCCCTGTTCAGTAGATTCAGGCTTCGGACTGCTGTTCACGTGAAGTGAAATAACCATTTCGGGGTTCAGCTTATTGATAAGAGCTGTTCTGTCTGATAACTGACTGTACGTATCGTTATCTCTCGTTAAAATTACCTCGTATTGATCCTGAGAATTATTGAATTTTTGAATCTCTTTTCCGATGTTCAGAACAATATTCTTTTCATAAATTCCGTATCTGTTGGCTCCCATATCATTTCCGCCATGTCCTGCATCAACAATGATCAGTTTTTTATCAACGGGAGTGAAAGATAGAAATGCGGTGGAAAAAACGGATATTACAAATAGTTTTGTTCCTTTCATATCACAGAGATTTTTGGTTTAACAAATAACGGAATTTCTTTGCTTAAAATTGCTTAACGTTTTCTTAAAGTTTGTTAAATATTAACGCAATGTTAATAAATCCTTTTCCGTTAATTCAAAGAAATATCTTCAGGAGAATTTGCCCATAAAAGATATTCTCCACCCAGATTCTGCATGATTGATTTCCAGAGCGTCTGATCATTGGGTAAAGTATAATCAAGGTTATAAACATCTACTACCGTCCAGAGTTTTCTCTGGATTTCCCCGTCAAGCTGCAAAGCTGTCCATCCGGAATAGCCGGAAAATATTTTCACGTTATTGATGTCCAGTTCACCGTTCAGAACAGCACTGATGATGTTTTCAATGTCTTCCGTAAGATAAAATTCGGGGGTGATTTCTGTATAAATTTCGGTTACTTTTTTTCCTTTTACAATGAAGAAAACTTTGTCGTTTTCCACAGGACCACCGTCATAAACTTCAATCTTAAAATCAAAAAAATCTTTGAATTTACTGCTCATCTGGCTGTTTTTCTTATTTAATATTAAACCAAATGCACCGTTCTCATTATGTTCAATAATCAAAACAACAGATCTGGAAAAAATATCGCCGGAAATGTCGGGTGTGGAAATTAATATTTTACCTTTGTAAGAGTAATTCATACTCAAATTTAATAAAAAATATTTATGGAAAACCTGCACGACAAAAGAAAAGTGTACGAGAAATCCCAACTTATTGAAAGTGAGATAAAACAAAATCCTATCGAACAGTTTCGCGACTGGTTTCTGGAAGCCAGCGAAAATCCTAACATCTCGGAAGCCAATGCAATGGCTATTTCCACGGTAGAAGAAGACGGCTGTCCGCGTACAAGAATGGTGTTGTTAAAAGCGTATACACATGAGGGATTTATTTTTTATACGAATTATGACAGCAGAAAAGGAAAATCCATAGAAAAAACCCATAAAGCCTGTCTTCATTTCTTTTGGCCGAGTCTTGAAAAGCAAATCATTATTAAAGCAGATCTGGAACGCATCGCAGAAAATCTGAGTGACGGATATTTTCATTCCAGACCGAAAGGAAGTCAGTTAGGCGCAGTGGTTTCTCCGCAAAGTCACGAAATTCCGAACCGTGAATTTTTAGAAAAAAAGCTTAAAGAACTTGAAGAAAAGTATGAAAATGCAGAAGTTCCAAGACCTGAAAACTGGGGCGGTTATATTGCAAAACCTTACGAAATAGAATTCTGGCAGGGAAGACCGAATCGTCTTCACGATAGGATTGTATATAAATTAGTAGATGGAATTGATTGGAAAATAGCAAGATTGGCTCCTTAAATAGCTGATACATCAATAAGAAAACCTCATCGCACGATGAGGTTTTATTTTTTCTTTAATCCTGAAAGATTATTTTTTCTTTTTACTTGGAGCAGGAGCGTTTGCTGAAGCAACAGCAGCAGAAAGATCTGCACCTGCTTTGAATTTAGCAACAGTTTTAGCTTCGATGTTAATTGGCTTTTTAGTTGCAGGATTAATTCCCTGTCTTGCTGCTCTTTCAGCTACAGAGAAAGTTCCAAACCCTACTAAAGAAACTTTTCCGTCTTTTTTCTTTAGCGTAGTCATTACATTAGAAATAAATGATTCTAAAGCAGCTTTAGCTGCAACTTTAGTGATGCCGGCATCTTTTGCGATTGCGTCGATTAATTCAGACTTGTTCATAATTTTTAATATTAAAGTTAGTTCGTATTAATAGCAAATATAATACTATTTTCTATATGTGCAATTTTTTTGCAAAAAAATAAATAAATTTTTTGATTTTACGTGAAAACAGTTAAAATATGATAATTCAGCTTTTTACGAAAAATCTACGTTACACGTTACTAAAATCATGCCAAATGCTTATGTATATTGACTTTACTAAAAATGTAATATTATTTTTTACATTTATTAAATCCTGAATTTTGTAATAAGTATTGATCGTTTTTAGGATATGTTTGTAAATTCTGTAAATAAAATCTTTAAAAATTATGTTTAATTAAATTAAAGTACTGGCATTCTGTGAGTTTTAAATTCATTATAAAAGGCGGTTTTGTAAATTATTATTAATAAATTTGCACCATGTTAATAGAAGTTTTTAAGTCTAAGATTCACAGGGTGAGAGTTACGGCTTCTGACCTTAATTATATTGGAAGTATTACAATAGATGAAGACCTTATTGAAGCGGCTGGTTTGGTAGTGGGAGAAAGGGTTTATATTGTAAATGTTAATAACGGAGAGCGTTTCGACACTTACGTAATCAAAGGAAAAAGAAAATCGGGAGAAGTTTGTCTTAACGGTCCTGCAGCGAGAAAAGTACAGAGAGATGATATCATTATTATCATTGCTTATGCACAGATGACTCCGGAAGAAGCACAGACTTTCCAGCCAAAAATTGTTTTCCCGGACGAAAAAACAAACCTTTTGACGTAACCGGATGGAGAAAAAATCAAAAAATCCTCTGAAATCCATTCTTACAATAGTGATCTCGCTTGCTTTTGCAGGCTTTTTTTTATGGTTTGCCCTAAAAGGTTTAGATTTTAAAGTGATCCAAAAATCTTTAGCAAAGGCAAATTACTGGTGGGTTTTATTTGCTGCCTGTTTTGGTATTGCAGCATACTGGTTCAGAGCAATCCGCTGGAATCTGATGCTGGAACCGATGGGACACCATATTTCAAACTCCAATTCTCTCTGGTCGATTTCTTTTGGATATCTTATGAACCTAACAATTCCAAGAAGTGGAGAAGTAGCAAGAGCAACTGCTTTGTACGGAGTGGAAAAAATTCCGGTAGACCAGTCTTTCGGGACCATTATTCTGGAAAGAGTAGTAGACTTAGTCTGTATGCTTTGCTTTTTAGGGTTGACTTTGATCTTTAAAGGAGATGTTATTTCATCGGTTTATGAAAGTTCGGGAGCCGATTTCAATCCGAATAAAATCTTTTTCATCATAGGAATTTTATTGCTGGGTGCGGTTTTATTTTTTATGTTCAAAAAAAGACTCGCCAATGTTCCTGTTTTAGATAAGATTATCAAATTTATAGACGGAATACTCGACGGTTTAACATCTGTATTCAAATTAAAGCAAAAAGGAAAATTCATTCTTTATACTTTAGGAATCTGGGTTTCCTATTATTTTGCCGCCTATTTGGTCTGTTTTGCGCTGCCGGAAACTTCCGACTTCACTTTTGATGACGGATTTCTAATTCTTGTTGTAGGAACATTCGGAATGATTATCCCCGCAAGTGGAGGAATCGGAGCTTTTAATCTTGCAATGAAGTACGGTTTTATGGCTTTATTTATATCCATGGGGAAAAGCGGTGAGCTTGGAGGAGAAGTCGGATTAACGTATTCTTTCATTTCACTGCCTCTGCAGATCTGCATCATGTTGGTCATGGGATTAATCTCTATTCCGATGCTGGCAAAAGCAAGAAATAAAATTGTTGCAGAAAAAGAATTTGCAGAATAATTTATCTTTTAATTAAATCTTTTGAAAATATAAAATCCGGTCATGGCGATCGGATTTTTTCAGCTCTTAATTTTACTGAATTTCAAAATTTTATGTTTGGCAATTTACATAATTTTTTGTCACAAAATATTTTGGAAATTTCCTAAAACCGCCATAACTTCGATAAACAATACATAAAACACATAGCATTATTATGGCAATTAATTTACAGAAAGGGCAAAGAATTGATCTTGGATTTACAAAAATGACCATCGGTCTTGGATGGGATCCGAATGAAGGAATGGGATATGATTTTGACCTTGATGCCTCCGCAATTATGATCGATGCGGAACGAAAACTGGTGAGTGAAGAATATTTTGTTTTTTATAATAACCTGAGTTCGCCCGATGGCGCACTCACGCACACAGGTGATGACCCGAGCGGAAAAAACAGCGACGGAGATGATGATGAATCCATCATTATTGATCTTGAAAAAGTAGATGAAAGAGTGCAGGAAATTCTCTTTGTCGTTACCATCGAAGATTTTGAAAGGAGAAAGCAGAATTTCGGGCAGGTGAGAAATTCCTACATCAGAATTGTTGACAATAACACGAATATGGAAATTGCCAAATATGAACTGGATGAAGATTTTTCCATCGAAACAGGAATAGAGTTCGGGAGACTATACAAACGTGGCGGAAGCTGGAAGTTTGAAGCTTCAGGAATCGGCTACAGAGCAGATCTGAGCTTTTTCCTTGAAAAATATTACAAAGGACAAATCATTAAATAGATATGGCAATCAACTTACAAAAAGGTCAGACGATTAACCTCCGCAAAAATGAACATGGAGAAGATGCGTATGATCTTTCCTCTGTAACCATAGGTTTGGGTTGGGATGTTCGAAGATCCGGAAATTTTTTCAACCGTCTGTTCGGGGTCAGCGATGGTCCAGAATATGATCTTGATGCCATCGCTTTTCTTTTAGATAAAAACGGAAAAGTGGCGGATCTCGGAATGACGGTTCCCGGAAGAAACGGAAGAGAGATCGCTTTGTATAAAAGTGATGTTATCTACTTTAATGCGATGCGGCATCCGAGCGGAAAAATATGGCTCACCGGAGATAACAGAACCGGAGCCGGAGATGGCGACGATGAGCAGATTATTGTATTGCTGGATCAGTTGGATGAACGTTATCAGAAAATCGTTTTCGTGGTTTCAATTTATCAGGGATTGTTTAACAGGCAGCATTTCGGAATGATAGAAAATGCATTTATCCGCGCGGTAGATGCAAGAGGAAGAGAAATTACAAAATTCAGTCTTTCCGGCGATGCAGGTATGAACGGAATGTGTTCTATGGTTTTTGCAGAAGTTTACCGCCACAACGGCGACTGGAAATTCCGCGCCATCGGAGAACCGCACCGGACGGATAATTTTATTGAGGTTCTTGTTCCTTACACCTATAAGTAAAAAAGTATGCTGAAAATGCATACTTTTTTATTTCAATCCGATTTTCAGTCCCATTTCCTTTTTCATATACAGCAAAACTTCTGCATTTCCTCGTGCATCATCAACCGGATGATGGGTGTGTTCTGTTTTTCGTAAATGTTTCCACTGGGCAAAAGTGTCTTTTTCCAGTCCGCAATAAAGATCCGCAAGTCTTCTGGAGGAAAAGCCGAATGGATTTCTCCCGATGAAATGATGAAAATACCAACAGATAAACATCCAGTCGAAGCCGTTGTTATCACTAATGAAAACAGGTCTTCCTTTAGAATTTTCTTTAATCCATTCTTCAAATTTCAGCATCACTTCTTCGGGATCATCAAAATCCATTGTTTCTTCCCGCGTGAAACCGGAAACTGCCAATGCATCCGGATTGAATTTCTCTGAAATAGGTTTCAATTTTCCGTAAAAGATGGTTTCCAGATTTTCATCCACTAAAACGGCTCCAAAACAGACCATTGAAAAATCGCCCGGAATCGGTCCGTCTGATTCTATATCGACCATAATATAACTCATGCAATTGTATTTTAAATTTTAAAGAAACGAATATATAGAAAATTGCCTTCGGAAATTAAATATCTACAAAAGTTCAAAAAAACTTCTTTTTCCGATCTTAATTTTTATTCCTTTCTCTAATTTAATTTCTTCATTCGGATCGGTCATTTTTATATTGTTGATCTGAATTCCACCGTTTTCAATCAGTCTTCGGATGAAAGATTTACTTTCGTTACATTTCAGTTGATGGCATAATTCCGATAAGACCATTTTATGCTGAACATGATGGAGCGAATCCATCAAAACCGGTTCAAAAACTTTTTCTTCAAAATTTTTACTCTGGAACTGGTTCATGAAAAATAACTCGGCGTTTTCAGCCGATTATACGTTATGATATTGTGTGATGATATTTTTAGCGATCAGCTTTTTAATATTCATTGGATTTTCACCGTTTACGATATTTTGCTTTAAACTTTTCTTCTCTTCTGGAGAAAAATCAGTGGTAAGCTCAATAAATTCATCAATTAAAGAATCTGGAATCGACATTGTTTTCCCGAACATTTCATTCGGCTCGTCGGTTAATCCGATGATGTTATTCAGGGATTTGCTCATTTTTTCTTTTCCATCCAAACCTTTTAGCAAAGGCATACACATCACAATCTGCGGAGATTTTCCGTGACTTTCCTGTAATTGTCGTCCCATCGTACAGTTAAAAAGCTGGTCGGTTCCGCCCATTTCAATGTCACAATTAATCTGTACAGAATCAAAACCCTGCAAAATAGGGTACACCAGTTCGTGCATGGCAATCGGTGTATTTTCTGAAAACCTTTTATTGAAATCATTTCTGTGCATCAGTTGCGCAACCGTCACTTTCGACATCAGTTGGATCACTTCCGAAAAATTCAGCGCATCCAGCCATTCCGAATTAAAGACAATTTTTGTTTTTTCCATATCAATAACTTTTGAGAGCTGACTGATGTACGTTTCCGCATTATGATGAACTTCTTCAGCGGTTAAAGGTTTTCTCGCCTTGTTTTTTCCTGTAGGATCGCCGATTCTTGCGGTAAAACTTCCGACAATGATTACAATTTGATGTCCCAGATCCTGAAATTGTTTCAGTTTTTTCAAAACAACTGCGTGTCCCAGATGCAGATCCGGAGCAGTGGGATCAAAACCCAGTTTGATGATTAGCTTTCTGTTTTCTTTTTCGGCTTGCTGAATTTTTTCTTCCAGTCCGTTTTCCGGCAGAATGATTTCTGCATTCTCTTTTAATTTTCTGATCATTTTTTTAATTTTAAGCATGAAAAAACCCGAACAAAAACTGTCCGGGTTCTATGATGTTTTTAGATTAAATTTCTACTGAATATGGTTATAGAAGTCTTCCCGAATGATTATCCGGGTAATAATAATTGCTGAAAAAAGGAAGACGTAATAGGTTATTTAAGTGCTTCATGAGTACAAAGATAGAATTTTATTAAAAAATCATCTGTTTTTTCTTCAGAAAATCTTCGACTTTTCTTTCAAAGTCATGGAAATTCTGTACAAGAAAGGAGCCGCTTCTTTTGTCTGAAAATTCTTTATCATTAAGCAGTAAATAAGTCTTTTTCAGTTGAAGGTAACAAAGCAAAACAAATTGTTTTATTTTAACTTCGAACTGTGTTTCCAGTTTAAAATTCAACTGCCCTCCGTAAGATTCTTCAAAATCATATAAAGAAACGATTGCTTTGTGCTGTTTTTCCTTTATTCTTTTTATTTCAAATTTGCATCCTCCCGGTTAGTTATACCAGATAAATTCAGTTTCCTGTTTGTCTTGTATCAAATCCAGAACGGCATACATGATTTCAGAAAAGGGATTATTAAAAGCATGGGTGATTAAATAATTAAACTTTCTTCCATGAATGTAAAGCAGAAATTCACTCCATCCGGAAGGAAGAAGGATTAAAAGCATATCCAATTCATCCGATTGTATTATTTTTTGGTTATTTCTCATTTGAATTATTAATCGTTTTTAAAGTTTCACGATAAAACCTTTATAAAACTTTGTACAGTCATACAGCTTGTCAAAATCAGGATAGTTTTTTTCATGAGAGAAATCGTTATTTTTTGCCTGAAATTCCTGTTCAGCAAAAGAATACAGATCTTTATGATTTAATTGTAAATAATCCGACAGGTAATTTTCATTTTTCTGATGTACTAATCCTGTAAAAAATATTCCATAGATCAGAAAACGGTTGAAATCTTCCGCTTTGCATTTATACCCTAAATGTTGCATTGAATATTTTTCATAATCTGAAAGAATTTGGTTAAACTTTTCAACTTGTTCAGCATCATGTATTTCATAAAAAATATCAAATCCGTGTACGAAAAGCTGGGTTTTCATTTCTTCCGGATCGGAGCTGTATTTTGATGCAAACCAATTGAAAATATCTTCCACTTCTTCTTTACTGAGACTTTCTGCATTCTCCTGAACTTTCTTTTTAATAAGCTCTAAACTTGTTTTCTGATCTTTTTTTAAAAACTGAAGCGCAGTTTCTTCTTCGCGGCAGAGTTTGTTGTACAGATTGATCTTTGCGGCAACAGGATTTGTTTTGATGAAATAAAGTTTTTCTGCCATAATCTTATGTATTGCTTTATTTTTCAGCAAATTTCATAACTAAGGTAGTGAAAAATTTCACATAAAAAAGCAGAGTGGTATTATTTCATACACTCTGCCGATGATTTATTATTTACTGAAAGCAGTCAGCCGTTTTAGTTCATCCTTTAAAATCACATCTTCGATGGCTTTTTTAATCATGCTGCGAACTATGGAAAGCGGATGATGGGGAAAATCATTGTCATACTCCTCTGTTTCGGATTTATTCATAAGAGCGCCCTCTTTAAAGGAAGGATCGTAGGGATCTTCAAACCAGTTTTTCAGTCCATTATCATCGAAAGTAACTTCGCCGTTTTGGAGAAATCTGTTTAGTACCAGATTATCTCTCATCCCTGTTGTTCCGACTTCAACAGCTTGGGTTTTAATTACAAAACTGCAGTTTTCAAAAGGAATAGTAACGAATGCAAGATAGCTCATCCCTTGTTCAGGTTGAGGGATTTTAAAAATAGTCTTTACACTCGGAATATTATGAAGGTTAAATATTGATACCTCAACAATGCCTCCACCGGAAGCAGAAACTGAGTGCCTGTGAAAGTTTCTTAATTCATCAATATTCTTAACAGTCGGTAAATCTGGCGGAATGTTGAAAAAGTACAGAGAAATCAAGGCGCTTTGTTCGGGATTTACCCAGACGATCTGAGTGTTATTTTGTTCAACGATTTCCCAGCCGAAATTTGGGATAGAAATAGAATTGATGGTAACTTCAGGCTTTTTTCTTTTAAGGAAAGTAAACATAGGTATCTTGTTTTTGTTTTTAAAGTTTCTGATGTGCCGTTTTAAGGAATTTTATCAGTTCGGCAAGTCCGTTTTGGGAAAACTGTATTTCATTCTGGCTGTAGAATGTAGCAGGCAATTTCAGATAATATTCCCATGTTTTTACATCTGCATGGTAGTTGCTTCCTGTTTCAATACCGCTTTTGGTGGTGTATTTGTATTTGGTGTCGTTTTCAGGTTTGGAAGATGAGTTCTGCTGAATTTTTTCAAGCGCATTAATGAGTTTTTCGACTTCATCTTTTTCCAGAGTAATGGTCTTTCTGGAAATGTTGTCAAAAGTTTCGGAAAGTGTCATGATGCCCAAAACGCTCAGCGAAGAATCATCCGACAAATCTTTAAGAACAATTTTCTGAAAATGAAGGTCTTTAAAATCACCCAGCTTTATGATTTCTTTTTGAACAACCGTTTCTTTTTTTGAGCTGAAGTTTTGATAATTTTTCTCCAGACCTACAGTCGAAGGTTTTACAGTCGGAATCTGTGCTTTAAGAGCTGAAAAAATGATAATAAAGAATGCTGAAATAATTGTTTTCTTCATAGGAGATGGTTATTATTTATGTTTTTTAAAAATGCTGAAATTACAGAAAAATTGGGAATTGATTAGTAAACCGAATCATTATTTTAAATAAAATTCTCAACGGGACTGAGGATCAAAATGAGCTTTAAAAGTAAACGGATCTTCTTTTTTATCTTCTGCAATTTCTAAAAATTCATGATATTCTTCAGGATGCTTTCCCATATAAGTCATCACAATTGCAAGATTAATAAAAAGATTCTTATCCGCCGAACCAAGATTCAACGCTTGATAAAGATATTTTAAAGCCTGCTCGTCTTCTCCCATATCAGAATAGATCGCACCGATATTAATTAAAGCGGAAGTATTTTCCGGTTCAAGCGCTAAAATTTCATCCAGTTCTTTGATTAAAAGATCGTTAATTGCATCCCAATGATCTTCATTTTCCCATCTTTTTGCCTGGAGTTTTTTTACGTTTTGGAGTCTTGTGTTTATATTATTCATGATTTTTATTTTTTTTCTAAAATTTCCGAACAAATGTTTTTGCCTTCATTGCACCGATAATCATAAATAATATAGTTTTTTCCTGTTTCTACCACTTCATATTCCGTTTTCTTACCAACATAAAATAAGCTGTCCGGCATTTTATATTTTGTTTTTATATTTTTTATTTCCGCTTTAAATTTACATTTACTCAGCATTTTTATGTTACTTTCTATCGTAACGGTATTTTTCCCATAGATTTCTGTCATTTTATTGTCAGAAAATTTCACTTTAAACCGATTATCTTGGCTATATCTGGAAAAAGTTCCATTTTTAATCATGTCACAATTCGGGATTTTATCAGAATACGGAAAATCATTTCTTCTTTGGGATTGTAAAGCGAAAGAAAATAACAGGGCGACGAAAAGTGTAAATTTTATTTTCATTAAGAAATACACTAAGGCGATTAAAATGTGTTCTTTAAAAAGATAGACCCTTTAAACACAGTAAAGGATTCATTGAATATAATTTTTGTTCTGATAACAGGGCTCGAACCTGTGTCCTCCCGGGTGAAGAGCCGGGTACTCTGCCGCTGAGCTATATCAGATACCAAGACAGATGTAGGGCTCGAACCTACGTCAATCCGGAAGAAGAGCCGGATATTCTACCACTGAATTAACCTGTCTTTATTTATTTTTTCCTGAGAAAAATTTGTTCTTTCTTAGAATCGTTGCCATAAATGGATTTGAAACCGTTACACCGTGTACAAGTTCGGGTGTCGGTTTAAATTTCGCAACAGAATGTTCTCTTGGTGCGATCCATCCTGATTTTTCCGGATCTATTCCTGCTTCTCTGCAAATATCTGTAATTAATTTTTTATTGCAAAATGCTTTTTCCTGAAAAACTTCCCAAGGTAGAGGGATCTTATTCCAAACCTCTGTATTAGGATCAATCTTACTGCCTGTTGCATAATGCCACGCAACAACATCTGCAGCCATTAATCTCATGACTTTTCCAAAGCAAATGTCTTCAAGGATAAAATCCATTCCCATTGCATAAATGATATTCATCCAATTGTCTCTCGCTTTATTCCATGCTCCGGCGGTATTGTTCCAGGTTGTAGAATCATTTCCGCGTTTTACAGCCATTGTCTGGCGATTGATATCGTTATTATTCCATAGAACTTCTAAAAAACCGGAGATTTCCTGAATAATAGATGTCCATTTTCCCAAAAGTTTTCCTTTTTGTTTGTCATTTAAATAATTTAAAGTTATATCACTTGTGTAAATATGAGAAATTGCCCACCAATTTGTATTTTCAGGATTTTCTTTACATCTTCCGAATAAAACTTCGCAAATTTCATCAAATGGTCTTTCCTGACTTTGATTGGTAAATACACTTCTCATATTGCAGCGTGCATTATAATAGGCGATAAAACAGGCAGTATTTAGATCAGATTGAAAATCCTCAAAATTTATCGTGTGACCTAGTCCGTGTTTTGAAATTTTTTGAAACTCAAGCTTTTTAGTTTCCTGAATTAATGTTTTTAATTTCTTTTCGATTCTTTTTAGGAGACGCCATTTTTTATTGTAATTTCTTTTAGAAATATCCAGACCAATTTCTTTTCTTTGAATTTTGTTCAGTCTGTCTGTCTTAAAATTATTCTGACCAACAGATTTAAAAATGAGGGGAGAAGTCTTATTTAAAAAATCTTCAATATCTTCTGTCTTACTACCAAATTTGTCAGTTTCTTGAGTTTCAATCTTAAAGACTTCTATGGCTTTATTAATTTGGACTTCTGCACCAACTGCAATTCCAAAACTTTCCAACATTGAAGTATAGCCATACAGATTTCTATTCAGAGATCCTTTTGCTGCTTTTTCCAGAATTTGATTTTCATGAGTTGAAAGTTGATCTTTCATAAGTTCAACAATCATTTCCGCAACATCTTCCGGACGTCGTCGTTCTTCTAAGGTTTTGTAAAGATCTTTGATATTGTACATTGTCACTTTTTATTTCAAATCTAATAATAAACTTCGAAAATTATTGATACTTCATTTTAAAATCAAGCCCATTTTTATATTCGGCAGGATTAAAAAAAGTAATAACTCCGATATCAGAATTCAGCCTTTGTTTCAAATCATTTAAATAAATTTCAGCTAATTTAATGGTTCCGTCAATAGTTAAACTGAAGACCGTTTTATTATCATCAGTTATATTAACGCCAAACGAAATTCTATCAGGATTGTCAATGTATTGATTCCAGTAAAATGTCTGGTCAATATGATCTGTACTTACAAAATAATCGATCATTTCTTTATTGCTGCTAAAGCCTTCTTCACTATCTATTCTGGAAGTATAATCTAAATTCAACGGTTCGTATTTAGGCAGATAAAGATTTAAAAGTTCAAAAATTTTTTCGGTTGATTTGCCGTCAAAATAAACCTGACAGACAATATCATTAATTAATTTCATGGTTTTAATTTCGAATTGGTTTAAAGCGGATTCTCAAATATAAATTTTAATTCTATGCAAAGTAAAAACAATTTTTAAGATGAAAGATAACAAGCATATTTTCGTTATGTGCGGATGATGAAACGTGCGCTTCATAGCAGATGAAATCTGCCTCACTTTGCTTAAATATTTAGCTCTAAATATAAAGCTTTGCGTTTCAGATTTATAATTAAAGCATAGCTGGAAATTTCATCACAGATTTTTAAAATAAAACCATTAAGCTCAATAACTTAATGGTTTTATAAATGTTTTTATCCAAACGCCCTCTTCAGCAAACTTTCCACTTTTGGTTCGCTTCCTCTGAAATTCTTGTACAGTTCCATAGGATCTTTTGTACCGCCGGAAGAAAGAAGAACTTTGTATTTCGTAGCAATTTCAGGATTGAAAATGCCGTTTTCCTTGAAATATTGAAACGCATCTGCATCCAGAACTTCCGCCCATTTGTAAGAATAATATCCCGCAGAATATCCACCCTGGAAAATATGTGAAAAACTCGGACTCATCGCCGTTTCAGGATTTGAAGGATATAACTGTGTTGCTTTTGTGTATTCATCTTCAAATTCCTTCACACTCTTATTCTCCAACTCTCCGACTTTAGTATGGTAATTCATATCCAGTAATCCGAAACCAAGCTGTCTCAATGTCTGGTAACCCTCCATAAAGTTTTTTGACTGTGCAATTTTTTCAATTTTTTCATCCGGCAAAACTTCTCCTGTTTTATAATGTTTCGCGAATGTTTTTAAGAATTCTGGTTCGTAGCAGAAATTTTCCAGAAACTGAGAAGGCAGTTCAACGAAATCCCATTTTACGGAAGTTCCCGAAAGAGTAGGGTATTGCGTATCGGCAAGCATTCCGTGAAGGGCGTGACCAAATTCATGGAACAAAGTTGTTACTTCCTGAAACGTGAGTAAACTTGGAGTATCCTTCGTCGGTTTGCTGAAATTGCAAACGATAGAAATATGCGGACGGGAATTTTCGCCGTCTTTTTTGTATTGATTTTTATAGCTCGTCATCCAGGCTCCCGCTCTTTTGCCTTTTCGAGGGAAATAATCTACATAAAGCAGCGCTTTGAAAGTTTTTTCAGAATGGTTGCTTCCATCTTCCATCTTCCCGCTCCCTGTTTCAAATACCTCATAAACCTTTACCTCTTCATGATATTTCGGAATATCGTTTCTTTCCTCAAAAGTTAATCCGAAAAGTTGTTCTGCCAATCCGAAAACCGCACCCTGAACCTGATTTAAAGGAAAATAAGGCTTTAATTCTTCATCATTAAGATCATATTTTGCTTTACGGAGTTTTTCAGCATAAAAAGCGTGGTCATAGCCTTGCATTTCTTCAATTCCGTCTGCTTTTGCCAAAGATTTCAACTCTTCAATTTCTTTATCGGCATAAGGTTTTGCTTTGGTTAAAAGTTCGTTCAGAAAATCGATGACTTTTGCCGGAGATTTTGCCATTCTTTCCTCCAGAACATAATCTGCGTAGTTTTTATAGCCTAATAATTCAGCTTTTTGCTGTTTTAAAGAAAGAAGCTCTTTAATTAAATTCTGATTATCAAATTCACCACCGTCGAAAGACTTTTTACCGTTTGCCAAAGCAATTTCCTTTCTCAATTCGCGGTTTTCAGCATACGTCATAAACGGAATATAACTTGGATATTGCAGCGTTACCACCCATCCTTTTAGATTTCTTTCTTTGGCTTCTTCTGCATATTGCTCCAGAATAGCTTCCGGAATTCCCGCAAGATCTTCTTTATTGGTGATATGTTTAAAATAATTATTCGTCGAAGCCAACACATTCTGCCCGAACTGAAGTGATTTTAAAGACAAATCCATGCTGATTTTCTTTAATTTCTCTTTGTCTTCTTCATTTAATAAAGCACCGCTTCTCACAAAACCTTTGTACGTTTCATTCAGAAGCATTTCCTGCTCTTCGTTGAGGTTATATTTCTCTTTTTCATCGTACACTTTTTTAATTTTACTGAAAAGGGCTTCGTTTTGAGAAATTTTTGAAGAATATTCTGTTAAAATCGGAGAAACTTCCTGTGCGATCTTTTGGATTTCATCGCTGGTTTCTGCCGAATTTAAATTGAAAAATATATTGGAAACCACATCAAGCTGTTCGCCGGAATAAGCCAATGCTTCAATTACGTTTTCGAAAGTCGGGGCATCCTGATTATCAACGATAGCGTTAATTTCTTCTTCAGATTTCTGAATTAAATCTTTAAAAGCTGGAAGGTAATCTTCGTTTCTGATCTGATTAAATGGAGCTGAATGATATGGTGTGGTAAATTTTTCTGTTAAAATATTCATATTCTGATTTTTAATTGTTATAAATTTAATGATTCTCCGGAACCGACAGCGAAAAAGCTCAAAAATGATGCCTGAAAGGAAGTTGTGACAAAATTGACGCTATTGTATAATCTTGTCATATGGAAAGTTAAGATGAAGCCGGATTGATTAATTTTGACAGCAAATTGAAGTGTCCTTATCATAAAAATTATAACCCTAAATTTTAATAACGATGAAAAAATTTTTAAAAGTTTTTGGTATCATTTTACTATTAATTGTTGTTTATGCTTTGATCGCAATGGTGGCATTTGGCAAAAACTATCATTACGAAAAATCGATGGTGATGAATGCTCCGAAAGAGAAAGTCTGGAAACAGATCAGTTCCATGAAAGCTTTTAATCAGTGGAATCCGTGGATGAAGCTGGATCCGAATATGAAAATTGTGTATTCCGGAAACGAAGGTCAGGTTGGAGATAAGTATTGCTGGGACAGCAAAAATGATGATGCAGGAGCAGGTTGTCAGGAAATGAAAGAGTTGGTTACAGACCAAAAGCAGAAAACAGAAATGATTTTTGAAAGACCGTTTTCAGGACAGGCAACCTCAGAAATCGCTTTGTCTCCAGAAGGAAACGGAACAAAAGTAACCTGGACGATGGATACAGAGCAGGATCCGATGATGAAAATAATGCGGCCGATGATGGATTACCAAATGGGAAAATCCTACGAAGAAGGACTTAATAATCTGAAGAAATTAGTAGAAAAATAAAAAGAAAGCCTTGTGAAATTACTCGCAAGGCTTATTTATTTAATATTCTTTTTGACCTATTTCATTAATTGAATTGTAATTTCCTTCACCTTTCGGGTTGGGACCATATTCATTCGGGCCATGGTCGCTGTTTCCAAATAACATCCAAAGGGAATAAAAGGGAATGATTTGGAACCATCCTGAATTTCCTCTGTCGTGACATCTTTTTGCTCCTTGTGCTAACATAAACCACACTAAAGGAATAAGCAATAGTAAAAAGATAATAAGAACAACTCCTGAAGGTTCTTCATTATTATTAATATTAAAATAAAGATTGAAGGGAACAGAAAATACTAAATAGATAAGATAGGATAGTCCATACTCTGTTCTTCTGATTCTTCCCTCGAAAGAAAATGGTGCTTTAAACATGGTATTTTTAGTTTTTATTCGTTAAAAAAACAAATGTAGAAATTATTTTAAAATTTCAGTACCATATTTGAAATTGTTATTTTAAGTTAAGCCGAATAAGAATTATTGAAAAAATATTATCTTTATATAAAGATTTGATGTATGGAGAAGACCGTATTTGAGAAAAACAACATAAGAAATTATGTAAAAAACGTGATTGCCGAAAAGATCGAAAAATTAAAAAACTTCATAGAATTTACATTAGAAGCAAGTCGCGACATCAAAAAGACTCCGAAATATGACAGCATGAGAGAAGAGATGCAGGAAGAAATCTACCAGATGCAGCGTCAGTTGGGAGCGTTAAACGATTTAAAAAGAAATATGGCTAAAGTCCTGAATAATTCCACCGAAAAAGTTCAGTTGGGATCTTTGGTCATTACGAATAAAGCAAGGTTTTATATTTCGGTTTCCTTGGGAGAATTCTTTTTTGAAGGCGACCGGTTCTATGCCATTTCTTCCGAAAGTCCGATGGCAAAGAAAATGATGGGCATGAAACCCGGCGATGAATTTACACTGAATAAAATTCATCAGAAAATTATTGAGGTCATTTAATAATGATGAATGATGAATGATGAATGATGAATTTTTCAAACTAAACACTTGCTGTCATTCTGAATAGAGCGCAGCGGAGTGAAGAATCTATTTAGTGATATTAACGTTGAATATTCGTCAGAACGACAAATAAACTTTTAAAATAAACGGATAATCTAAATTATCAATAACTAAAAACTATCAGCTATCAACAGTCAGCCATCAACTTTTTCGTAATTTTGCCCTCATGAATAAAGCAGAAGTTTTAAAAGAAATCATAGAGCAAAGAAGAAGCATATTTCCAAAAGATTATTCAGATACAGAAATTTCACAGGAAATTCTTGACGAAATTTTACATTCGGCAACGTTAGCTCCCAATCATAAACGTACAAAACCTTGGCGTTTCAAAATATTCAGAGGGGAAGAAAAAGCAAAACTGGCTTTAGAAATGCAGTCGATTTACAAATCTACCCAACCCGAAACACTTTTTTTAGAAAAAAAATACAACGATATTGGTTTTAAAATCAATAAAGCAGATACCGTAGTTTCCATTGTTGTCAATTTCAGCGGAATGGTTCCGGAATGGGAAGAAATCGCAGCAGTTTCCATGGCGGTTCAGAATATGTATCTTACCTGTACTGCAAATAATATCGGATGTTACTGGAGTTCTCCGAAAATTGTAGACCATCTGAAAGAATCTTTAACCATTGAAGAAAACCAGAAGTGTTTAGGGTTTCTGTATATGGGAGTAATCTAATTTTATTTGATAATGAAAATCTTATAATGAGATTTATGGTAAGGATATGAGCGGTAATTTTCCCCGATATAACGGTCTATAATATTAAGTCCCATATCTTTACTGCTTTTGTTTGGCTCTGTAGATTTTTCGTCACTTGTAATGATAAACTTAGGTTTATTCTTGGTAAGTTCGTCAACTATTGTCTGCTGTCCTTTTTTAGTATTGGCAATTCCGGGGTGCAGTTCACTGTATTTTGTTGCAATTTTTCCTGGAGAAAAATAGTATAAAATCAGTTGATTAATCAAAAACTGATCATGATTGTCAACACCAATATAAAGGTAATCTTGCTTTTTTACATTGTTCTGAATAAAAAAGATAGCATCTGTTAAATCTTTATCACTTTTTAAATAAGGCATTGTAAAAAGATTTACGGTGTTATAATCCCTTGTATTATGCCGATATATTTTTTTAACAGAAACAAAAAGAAGGATTACAGCTGTTGTATATTTTATCCATTCTGGTAGAGTAAAACGTAAATTTTTAAAGAATGAACGGATATAGTAAATTCCTATGATGCATCCAAAAAATAATACAGGCAAAGAATGTATCGTATCGGCTCTGTTAAACAGCTGATTTAAAAATAAAAATCCACTAAAAATTACGACCAGCAGTTTGTAATTGGGCTTTTGCTTCTCGGATCCCGTTATCTTTCGATATTCAATAGACAAAGCAAATACGAATAGTAAAGGATATAAGTAATATGTTGATTTTATTGGAATTACCCTGTATTGTTTAATCAGAGAGCCGGGCTCAGCAATGAGAGTCTGAAAATATAGACTGATTTCCTGGGAAGTAAATATTGCATAATATGCACAAGCCGCTAATAATAAGCTAACTCCGGCGAATAATAAAATTTTCCGGAATAATTCTTTATCAAAAAATATGGATACAGCAAGAATTAGAATATAAGAAATAAAGGAATATACGAAAAAATCTATTCTGAATAGTGCCGTAACCTGAAGAGCTAAAAAAGACAAAAACAGGATGTACGATTTTCTTTTGTCTAAGTAGCTGAAAAATAGCAAGTATGATATACTGACACAGATTAAAGCGTTATAAATAGGAGGGAAAAAAAGGAAATCAGATTTGGAATTAAGATAATAGCAAAATATCAGAGAAGAAAAAGCTGCTGTTTTCGAAGATTTAATAAGGTTTCTGACAATAAAATAGAAGAAACTTCCAAATGATATTCCGATTAAAAATTCCAGACACCTTACCGAAAGCAGATTTTCTCCAAAAATTTTCATCCAGGATTCGAAAATCCAGAATTGACCTTTCGGATAAATAGTCCAGAAATCTTTTAAATACCTTTCTCCTTGAAGTAATCTTTTGGCATTAACCAAAACAATTCCTTCATCATAAACGTTTAATGGGGAACAAAAAACCTGAAAAAAGAAAAGAAAGGCGATGAAAAAATAAATATAAATGTTTTTACAGACATTCATTTCGAAGACTTTAATCACAAATATATAAACAGTTTTAAGAATTGAAAATTATTAGGTGGAATATTTGAAAAAAAATATTATCTTTGCACTCTTAAATATTTAACTGGGACGAGTTCCCGTAAAATTCAAACATTATGTCAGTAAAAATCAGATTACAAAGACACGGATCTAAAGGAAGACCTTTTTTCCACATCGTGGTTGCAGATTCTAGAGCAAGAAGAGATGGTAAATTCATCGAGAAACTAGGAACATACAACCCAATTACAAACCCTGCAACTATCGATTTGAACGTTGATTCTGCTGTAAAGTGGTTAAACAACGGTGCTCAGCCAACTGATACTGCAAGAGCTATTCTTTCTTACAAAGGGGCGCTTTACAAAAAACACTTACAAGGTGGTGTTGCTAAAGGAGCTTTTGATGAGGCTGAAGCTGAAAAAAGATTCAATGCTTGGGTAGAAGCTAAAGAAGCTAAAGTACAAGGTAAAGTGGACGGTTTGGCTACTGCTAAATCTGATGCTAAAAAAGCTGCTTTAGAAGCTGAAGCTAAAGTAAATGAAGCTAGAGTTGCTGCTGCTGCACAGGCTGAAGCAGACGCTAAAGCTGCTGAAGAAGCTGCAAATGCACCTGCTGAAGAAACTACAGAAGGAGAAGCTGCTGCTGAATCTACAGAAGAAAATACTGAAGCTTAAGAAAAATCCGGTATGCGTAAAGAAGATTGCTATTTATTAGGAAAAATCACACGCAGACACGGACTTGCGGGAAACGTTATCCTTAAATTGGATACCGATCAACCCGAGCTTTACAATAAACTGGAATCAATATTCGTTGAAATCAACGGATTATTGGTTCCTTTTTTTATTGAAAAATCATCCTGGAGTAAATTGGATGCTCTTAATATTGCCTTTAAAAACTCCTCGGAAGCTTTAGTGGATCAGTCATTGGGGAAAAACGTCTATCTTCCTCTCTCAAGCTTACCGAAACTTACAGGAAAGCAATTTTATTACCATGAAATCATCGGGTACAATATCCATGATGAAAATGATAACGACTGTGGAGTGATCCGTTCCGTAAACGATCAGACAGCGCAGGTTTACTTTATCACCAATCTCGACGGAAAAGAAGTGGTAATCCCTATTATTAAAGACTGGATCTTAGAAGTGAACAGAGATGAAAGATTCATCAAAATGCATCTTCCGGAAGGTCTTATTGATGTTTTCTTGGTTCCTTCCAAGAAAGACGAATAATTTTACTGCTTACATTTTAGTATTCAGTTTCTTTTTCAAATCCTCAATCTGATTATACATTCGGTTAAAAAATATTTTTCGGTCCCGGTTTCCCGAAGTATTCATCGATTTTGAATTTTTTATCTGATGCTCAAAATAATTCAAGGTTTCGGTACATGTCTTTTCATCGTTAATCAGAATATAGCCAAACATATTGGTCGGAATGGCAAACAGTGACTGTTGAGGATGATGAAAAAAGATGTCATTGGAAAGATGCATCAGTTCATTTTCATATAATTGAAATTTAAGATTGTTTTCTGTTTTTTCCTCAATATACTGTATAAGTTCCGTTAATTCATTTAAAATAATCCGAGCCTCACTCTGTTTCAGGTGTCCCGTTTCAGAATAAAACAAAATTTGCTGTAGGATGCTCGAAATGGTGCTGTTATTCCATAACTCAATAACATTCTGTTCCTCATATTTCTTCCTGAGTTCTTTCGTGTCGAGTTTAAAATCGGGAGGCGAAAACTGCAGGAAAGGGATGAAAACCTGTTTGGAATTAAGCAGATTCATCCATACATATACTTTAAAGCGGGAAAGCATCGAATCTGAAAGCGTGTAAAAAAACGGAATGTCTTTCGCCGAATAATAGATTGTCATTCCTTTTGAAAGAGGAAGGTTTTCAAACACATTGAGATTGTTCTGGAAAAATGATTTTAAATCTTCTGTTTCCGTAACAACACTTGTTTTTCTTACTATAATCTGCCGGTCAGAAGTCTGAAACTGATCCAGAGAAATCTGAAAATACTTTGCCAGTTCCAAAGCTTCCTCTAAACTGAATTTCGCTTTCAGGGAAGTTCTTCGGTGTGCCGCATCGTAGCTGATATTGAGAATGTTGGCAATTTCGTCATTCAGAGATTTTTCGCCAATCTTTTTTCGGATTTCTTTAAGCAAACGTTCCTGATACATGGTTTTTGCGATTTTCACAAATGTAGAGATTTATTTTAATTTTTTTTCGCATTTATGAAACAGCTTTTCAAGTATAGCTTTGAGGTGTAATTTTTAAAATAAGCAATCATGAAAAATTTTGTATTAATCATTGCGCTGTCTTTTTGCAGTTTTGTAAACGCACAAATCGGCAACAAAAAAGACTGGGCAATTATAGGATCAATTATTTGCACTCGTCTCGAATTAACCATCATGAATGATAAATCTTTTCTTTCTTTCGGTCCGAAAATTCCTCTTAATGAAAATAATTATGTGAGTTTAAGAGGGCATTTCAATTGGTGGGATACACCGGAAAGAAAATTTATTGTTATTCCGGAACTGGATTATTTTTACAAAGTTGCAGATTTTAAAGAAAAAAGTATGATAACCAATTTGTATACCGGCGCCGGAATTACTCCATATGCGGTATCACCAAAATTTGGAATAGTTTTTTACCATTTTATTTCTGCTGAAGCGGGTTATAATATTGAATACGAACCTTATAAGTACTTTTCTACCTCAGGTTTCAGATTTTCTTTGGGATTTAATTTAGTCTTCTAAATCTTAAAAAAAACAATTGAAATGAAAACAATACCCTATCTATTAATCGCCACAAGATTTTGTTTGGCTCCAATCATCCTTTTGTTAGCTTATTTTAAAGGAGAGCAATCCCGATTTTTAATTTTAAGCTTAATGTATTTCGGTTTATTAACGGATATTTTCGACGGAATCATCGCACGAAAAGTGGGTGTTTCTTCCGAAAAACTTAGAAGATTAGACAGTCAGACCGATTTGGTATTCTGGCTATCTCTTGGATTTGCTTCTTACTTTTTGAATGCCGAATTAATAAAAAACGAATGGAAAGGAGTTGCTCTAATTTTCGTCATGGAAGCACTTTGCTATATAATAAGCTGGCTAAAATTCGGGAAAGAGACCTGTACTCACGCTTTTTTATCGAAAATGTGGGGACTGAGTTTGCTGATCGCTTTTACCTATTTAATTGGATTTCAACAAGCAGGATGGACTTTTTATCTTACCGTTATTTTAGGATTTGTTTCGCACATTGATGTAATTTTAATTATTTTAATCCTTCCCAAATGGCAATATGATGTTCCGAGTTCTTATCATGCATGGAAAATTAGGAAAGGAAAACAGAGAAAAAAATCGATTTTCTTTAATTGATTCTTATTTAAAGCATAATTTTTTGAGTAATTAATTGATAAATGAATTGAATTAAAACAGTGTAATCCTCAAATTGCGCTGTTTTTTTGTAACTTTGCAGACATTAATTTTTACAGAAAAATTTTAATCAACAAATGAAAAAGCAGACCATTAAGGAAATCCTACAGGATTACAAGAAAGTATTACATCATGACATTACGGTTTACGGTTGGGTAAGAACGTTCCGTGCGAATCGCTTCATTGCGCTTAATGATGGTTCTACGATTAATAATTTGCAGATTGTTGTTGATTTTGAAAATTTCGACGAAGAGATTATCAGCAAGATCAGTACAGCTTCTTCCCTTAAAATTGTAGGAGAAGTGGTGGAAAGTCAGGGAGCTGGACAGGCTGTTGAGATTTTAGCGAAAAAAATTACCATTTTAGGAGATAACTTCACGGAAGAAAGAGACAAAACGATTCTTCAGCCTAAAAAACACTCATTGGAAACTTTGAGAGATCAGGCGCATTTGAGATTCAGAACCAATTTATTCGGAGCCGTTTTCAGAGTGCGTCATGCGGTAAGTTTTGCGGTACATTCTTTCTTTAACCAAAACCAGTTTTTCTACATCAACACACCGGTTATTACAGGAGCTGATGCAGAAGGAGCCGGAGAAATGTTCGGAGTAACGAATTTTGATCTGAACAATATTCCGAGAGACGAGCAGGGAGACATCGATTTTGCTCAGGATTTCTTCGGAAGAAAAACAAATTTAACGGTTTCCGGACAGCTTGAAGGAGAAACTGCAGCGATGGGATTGGGAAGAATTTATACTTTCGGACCTACTTTCCGTGCAGAAAATTCAAACACTACCCGTCACTTGGCAGAATTCTGGATGATAGAGCCGGAAGTGGCTTTCAATAATCTGGAAGACAACATTGATCTCGCAGAAGATTTCTTAAAATATGTAATTAAATATGTATTGGATCACTGCAAAGACGATCTTGAGTTCTTAGACAAACGTTTTGAAGAAGAACAAAAATCCAAGCCTGAAAAAGACAGAGCCAAAGAAGGTCTTATTGAAAAGCTTGAAAATGTAATTGCGAAACGCTTCAAGAGAGTTTCTTATACAGAAGCTATCGAGATCTTAATGAACTCAAAAGAAAATAAGAAAGGGAAATTCCAGTATCCGGTTGAAAACTGGGGAACCGATCTTCAGTCTGAGCACGAAAGATATCTGGTAGAAAAACATTTCGAAAGTCCGGTAGTTTTGTTTGATTATCCAAAAGAAATTAAAGCGTTCTACATGAAACTGAATGAAGACGGTAAAACCGTAGCTGCGATGGACGTTCTTTTCCCGGGAATCGGAGAAATCATCGGTGGTTCCGAAAGAGAAGCCAGACTGGATGTTCTTAAGCAGAAAATGGCAGAAATGCACGTTGATGAACACGAATTGTGGTGGTATTTAGATACAAGAAAATTCGGTTCTGTTCCTCATGCAGGATTTGGTCTCGGATTGGAAAGACTGGTTCTTTTCGTAACAGGAATGACGAACATCAGAGATGTAATTCCTTTCCCGAGAACGCCGAAAAACGCTGAGTTTTAATTTTATGAAAAAAAGATTAGTAAAAAGCAAAAATAAGCAAAACGGTTAAAACCTTTGCTATACAAGGCTTTATAAAAAGAGTAGTCTTAGTTCGGAAGTCGGTGTCTGATAGGTTTTGGGCTTAAATTGACAAGGTTAGGTTACTAATTCGTTACCGATTGACAAAGGTAACTATGTGGTTTAACTGATTATATTTCAGTCTTTTGCATCCTTTTCTATGTTCCCTTGTAACTCAATGTAATTTAATTTTAAACGTTAAACATTTGAGTTATGGAGCAGACAAAAAAATCGACGTTCAAACTGCTTTTCTATTTGAAAAAGAACGAACTAAAAAAGAACGGTAATGCCCCGATTATGGCACGTATTACCATTGACGGAACCCCTAAAACTTTCGGCACAAAGTTAGAAATTGACCCCAATAATTGGGATTTAAAACACGGAAGAGTTCAGGGAAAAAGTGCGCAGGCATTAAGCATCAATAAGAAACTGGATAACATACGTGGGCGTATCGACAAGATTTATGAAGATATGCTGAAGCACGAGGGCTTTGCAACCGCCCAAAAAGTTAAGCTATCGTTTTTGGGTGTTGGTGTAATGGATGATGCAATATTAAAAGTCTTTAACGACCAAAATGAGGATTTTAAAAAATTGGTCGAAAAGGAAGAACGTTCCCAAAGTACCTATAACAAGTACATCACGGTTTACAATCATCTTACCACGTTTATCAAAGAACGCTATCATCGTGATGATATGGCATTTCGGGAATTGACTACCGATTTTATTCGTGAATTTGATTTTTACCTACGCTACGATTTACAGTCTTCGCATAATACGGTTTGGGTTTACACTATGCCTGTGTTAAGTCTGGCAGAACAGGCTATTAAAAAAGGCTTGATACGTGATAATCCATTTCAGGATTATGAAATTAATATGGAAGAAACCGACCGGGGTTATATCCTTAAAGAAGATGTAGAAAAGCTGATGATGTGCGTACCACCGCACCCACGGTATGAATTGGTAAAAGACCTGTTTATTTTCAGTTGCTTTACCGGACTTGCTTACGCTGATATTAAAAAACTGACAAGGAACAATATTCAATCTTTCTTTGACGGTCATCAATGGATTATCAGCAGGAGAAAGAAATCAGATATTGCTTCCAACGTTCGGTTAATGGAAATCCCTAAACGTATCATTGAGAAATATCAGGGTACGACAAGGAATGAATTTATCTTTCCTGTTCCGACCAATTCAACCTGTAATACGCACGTAGGTAAATTGATTGAAAAGGCAGAGATTATTACAGAGCAAAAAGTAACCTTTCACACGGCAAGGCATACTTTCGGAACAATGTTTTTAACAGAGGGTGTACCGCTTGAAAGTTTGAGCAAAATGATGGGACATAAAAATATTTCCACCACACAGATTTACGCTAAAATCACAAGCCAAAAAATCAGCAAGGATATGGATTTAGTTACTCCTAAATTCAAAGCAATGGAAGAAGCGTTTATGATGGCAATCTAATCAGCTTTTATTTAATGACAACGAGCAGAACTTAACGGTTCTGCTTTTTTTACGCCTCTACTTTTTGTGTAGGTAAACATTTACTTTCCTCAACGCAATCCAACGCTGTAAAAGAGCTTATTACCTACTTGCTAAATAGAAAATTGAAAAACGAAACCCTAATCTAACGCCCCTTGCTATTCCATTTTTCAAATCTCTATTACAGGCTATCATAGCCTGGTCATTAATACCATAAAAATTTAGAACAGAAAATTTCCACAATCAACCGGTAAAAAGGCAGCTAAGTTATAGCGGGCAGCCATCGCACACACCCACCAATAAAAAAAACGAATGAACGGTTTCCCCCTAAAGGAACCCCCATTAAATCATTTTTTTTCTTGGTCATCGCTGTTGCCCGCTTGGATTATCTGCTTTCTTTTTTCCGGTTTTTCTTTTGGAAAAATTTATGCGAAGCGAAGCGGAGCAAACCACAACGGGAAGCGGGAAAGGAGAAAAGCGAGTGAGTAAATAACATTTTTTCAAACATCAAAATTTTAGCATTATGGCACACAACATCAATTTCAACGAGCAAACAGGACGTCATTCATTTTGCAGCGTTCAACAAAAAGCGTGGCACGGTTTGGGGCAAATCGTAGAGCAGTACCCAACAAGCGAGGAAGCAATCGTACACGCAGGTTTAGATTACGAGGTTATCAAATCCCCACTGTTTACACAGGGCAGAACAATGAGCATAGGCGACAGCGGAGAGCTGATTGAAGCAAACGACATCTTAGTACCTAACAGTTTCGCCACACTCCGCACCGACACCAATACACCATTGGGTGTAGTAGGGAAAGACTACCATATCGTACAGAACCGTGAGGCGTTCAATTTCTTTGATGCTATTGTAGGCGGAGGCGATGGGATATTGTATGAAACCGCAGGAGCATTGGGCAACGGGGAACGCATTTTTATCACTGCCAAGCTGCCTGACTATATCCGAGTAGGTAACGGCGACGACGTAACAGAAAAGTACATCTTCTTAACCACGAGCCACGATGGTAGCGGAAGTATTACCGCAGCGTTTACCCCTATCCGTATCGTATGCCAAAACACCCTTAACGCATCATTACGGAGTATGACAAACGTTGTGCGTATAAAACACACGTCAGGCGCAAAACAACGCCTCGAAAACGCTCACAAGGTTATGGGGCTTGCCAATACCCTAAGCACCCAGTTAGAGAACATTTTTAACGACTGGGCTAAAGTAAGGGTAACAGACCGAGAAGTAAGAAAGCTAATCCAGTTGGCACTTTGCCCAAACAAAGAAACGCTTAACCTGCTCAAAAAAGGTGCGGAAGATGAAGTTTCCACCGTGTTCAAAAACACCGTAGATGATGCCTTTGAATACGCTATGATAAGCGACACCCAACAAATGGCAACTACCAAAGGCACATTATTCGGGGCTTACAATGCTGTTACAGGCTACTTTCAGAATGTACGCAATTACAGGGATGGCGAAGCCAAACTACAATCTATTGTAATGGGTGGTACAGCACAGCTAAAGACCCAAAAAGCCTTTGAACTGTGTACAGACTTTGCCTATTCAGGAGCAGAGATTTTCAACTTCAATTAATCATCAAAGGCGACTGCCTGCAAAGGTGGTCGCCTACTAAAAACAAAAGATATGAAAGCATTAGATAAAATGGACAACCTCGATAAAGCGGGCTTGTTATGTAAATTGTTTCCCGCAGAACTGGAGAACCTGCAAAACGCTATAAAAACACAATGCGACTACTTCCTGCAAAATGAAACCGCCTTTCGTGAGGGTTGGTATCAAAAGGGATTTTTCACCGCTGATTTTTGGTGCAGGCTTGTGCAGAATGCACAAAAAGGCATAGACAAAGCCGAACCACTATGGAAACGCCCGCACTGGTTTACAGACCATTTTTTTGACGGACACAATTCAATTTTCGCTATTCACTGCCTGATTGAATATACAGACGATACGCAGTGCGACCCGCAATTAAAACAGGTGATACACCTGATTTTCGGGAGCGACAAATTTTTACAGATAACCTTAAACGATAAATAATTATGGCTAATTGGTGCAACAACTGGGTTGTTTTTGAGGGAACAGCCGAAGCAATAGAACAGATAACACAGCTATTCAAATCAATGGCTGAACAGGAACAGAAAGACAACTGCGGGCAATTACCTCATTTCGTACAGGACACGCACGGAGATTATTTGTACAATATCAGTCAGGACAATGAAAGTGCGGGCGTATTCCAGTATGAAACAAAATGGTCGCCAAACACGGAAACCGTGAAGCAGATAGCCGAACACTTCAAAGTCAATTTCACACAGGACTATGAGGAATTAGGATGCTTAGTATATGGTCAGGCAATATTTGAAGACGGCATACTAACGAACACCTGCTTAGATAGCCAGGACTTTGACAGCTATGAATTAGACGAGGAAACAGATACCTATCATTTTGAGGGAACAGAATATGAAAGCGAGTGGGAAATTCTCGACACCTTATTAGAGCGTAAAATCGAAAATCAATTGGCTAATGCTAAAATTCAGCACAATGAAAATTAGAGATAAAAACGGGAACTGGATTGAAGTTACAGACCTTAAAAAAGCTATTCAGCAAACTGGTTGGTATAAAGAATATGAGCATAACCCACCTGTGAAAAGCGACAAGGAAAGGCAGACATATTGGACAGATATGCACAAGAAATTAATAACTCTAAGAGAACGGTTAAACAAACCGAAAAATTAAAACACCGTCCGACCCAAAAAGTCGGGCGGCAAAAAGACAGATCCTCCCGATGGTCGGGCAGTCTTTTTGCTTTAAATGGGAGCAATCCCCTTTAGTAAAATGCACCACTACACAATTCCTTTTCTTCTCCATTTTACCAAACAGGTTGCAGCGTTATTGTTTGGGATATTCATTATCCCAATGATTGGTTATTAATAATAATAACTTCCTTTCTTAATCAGCGAACAAAGAAAAAGACACTGACTAATTGATTTGAATTTTCATAAATCTGGGTTCAAGCACCTTTTTAAATTTGCTAAATTTGTTTTATAGCAAAAACTGCAAATTAATATATGGGAGGAGTTAAACAGAGATGGCTTGAATTAGAAAGTAGAAATTTAAGCAATATTCCAGATAAGAACATTTGTATCAAACATTTTGATGATAAAAGCATTAATCGCTTTATTAGGCAAAACTATCACGATGGTTATTGTGATTATTGCGCTAAGGAACTAAAAGTAGTTTCTCTTGAAGATTTAATGGAATTTATTATGGATGGTATTTCAAATTTCTATGAAGATGCCGCCAACTTTATGAGTTACAATTCAAGAGAGGGAGGTTATCTTGGAGAAATCTATACCCCTGACGAACTTATACAAGAACACATAGAGTTAAATGCTGAACCTTTTGAGGTTATTGAAGATATTGTTAATTCAATTGAAGATATTGCTTGGGCTCAACCTGACCTGTATTACGAGAATATTAAAGATGATTTAGAATTTCAGTGGAATTACTTTAAAGAAATCATCAAACATAAATCCCGCTACCTTTTTTCATCAGCAGACAGCAGCCTTCCTAAAGTCTTGCAAATACTACAAGAGGTTGGTAAACTTATATCAAAATTAAATATAATCAGGATTATCCCGGCAGGAACAAAACTTTATCGTTGTAGACAACACGACTTCAAAACAAAAATTATAGATTTTAACGAAATCACTGCTCCCCCTAACAAAAAAGCAATTTATCCAAATAGGTTTAGCCCTTCAGGAATATCAATGTTTTATTCCGCTTTTGATGATGATACAGCAATTTTAGAAACAATAAGCAGGACAGATAAATACAAAAGGTATGTAACGATTGCGGAATTTGAAACCTTAGAAAATCAGGTTGTTGTTGATTTTAATAAGCTCCCAAAAATTCCAAGTATTTTCGGCATTAAGGACAAGAAACGATATTACCTTATTTTATTTCTATACTCATTTGTAAGGGATATAACGCAACAAATTATTAAGGATGGTAAAGAACATACCGAATACGTTCCAACTCAAGTTGTGACTGAATTTTTAAGGTATCCATTCAATAAAAATAGGAAGAATAAAATATCGGGGATTATTTATCCCTCATCGCAAAATAGAAATCATCAATCGGCAGTGTTTTTTTGGGATGACGAACTAAGTAGAGAAAAAGTAAAATTGAACACCTTAAAAAGAAAGAAAATTATTTAATGAAAATTGACAGTGAACATATTGTAAAGCAATCTGAAGAGTTTGCATTGAATATAGCCAAGCAAATTTCAAAAATAACAGTTAGACCGTTCTGTGAAATTTCCTTTCATTCATCGGAATATAGAGATAGGAAAACGCTTTCAAATTATCTGCATAAAATTCCTAAAAGCGACAATCCACTCATTTATATTGTTCAGATTAAATCCCCGAAAATTTTAAGCACGCTGATTAATTATTTTGAAGATTATCAACCAGCAAATAAGCTAAAAGTAAAGAATAAAGACCGTGTTAACGTTTCCCGGTACAACAAGACTTCATCAGATATATTATATGTTGGAAGCTCAACGACTGATTTCAAGACAAGAATTAAGAACCATCTTGGCACAGAAGGAAATCGGGTTTATAGTTTGCATTTATGCAAGTGGGACAATTGTTTAGAATACGATTTGAATATTTTTGCATACGAAGTCATTTCAGAAAGCAATGAAATTATTGAACGTTTCATTGTCGAAATTCTTGAACAGCAGTTTTGGGATAAGCTAAACCCAATATTTGGAAAACGAAGTGGTTTATAACCCAAAAAATAGATTAAACAACTGAATTAATGAAAACATTATACATTATTGGTAATGGATTTGACATCCATCATAAATTAGACACAAGGTATCAAAGTTTTGCAAAGTACTTGGCTGAAAATAATAGTGAGGTTTATGAACTCTTATTAAATTATTATGGACTTCCTGATATTACAAATCCTGAATTGACAGATGAAGAGTATGCGTTATGGTCAAGATTTGAGCAAGCCTTAGCTGACTTGGATTATTTATCGGTATTGGACGATAATTCCGACTTAATTGCTCGCCCTGGTGCTGAAGATTTTCGAGATAGAGATTGGCATAGTTATCAGATAGAGATGGAAGAAATCATTAAGGATTTAACGACCACTCTAATTAGCGACTTTAATAAGTTTATTCTAAAAGTCAAATACGAAAGTATTTCTGACGATGTGCTAATTGACATAGAAAACGATAGCCATTTTTTAAATTTCAATTATACAAAAACACTACAGGAAGGCTACGGCATTCCCGAAGAACGAATAACTTATATTCATAACAGAGCAGATACAGAAAATTGTACTCTTATTTTAGGGCACGGAACTGACCCAGCAAATTTTGATGAGAAAGAAGAAGAACCGCCACAAGGATTAAGCGAAGAGGAATTATACGAATGGCGTGAACAAAAGGCTGACGAATATGACTACTCTTATGAAAGTGCCAAACAAGAAATACTATCTTATTATACAAAGGCATTTAAAAATACAACTACAATTATAGAAAACAATATTGTTTTTTTTACCAATCTTACAGAAGTTGAAAACGTTATTGTCTTAGGGCATTCTATTTCAGAAGTAGATTTAAAATATTTTGAGGTATTAAAAACCAAACTAAATGAAAATGTAATTTGGAATGTTTCGTATTACAGTGAGCTTGAAAAGCAAGCACATAAAGAAAAACTGTCGCAACTTGGAATAAATAACAACAATATTGCCCAAATAAAAATTACAGATTTAAAAAAGCAGATTTAGTTATAAGTAAAATATTCCTGTGCAATATTCGCTACACCCATACTAAAATATCTTCCGCCATTGATAACAACATTAATGGCTTTTTTAAAATCGTCTGCATCGCTGCCAATCAGCAGATAACCTGTAAAACCAATTACTAAAAGAGGATTTATGGCTTTTTTTGCATCAATATCACTATGCGCAATCAGCTTAATGGTTGGATATTGTGTCCTTAATTTTTGAAGCTGTGCCAATACATCACTGTTGTAAAAATCAAGGTCAACAATGCAAACTTTGGGAAGTTCTTTTAATGGGGATAATTGAGATAGTCCTTCTTCAATGTTTTCCGAACGAAATAATACTTCAAGCCCTGAAGCAATAAGGTCGTTACAGGTCAAATCTAAAATTGGATTTCTATCATTGATAAAGGCAAGAGTAATTTCTTGCGTTGCTGTACCAGTTTCCATATCATACCTTTTTTGTGTTGATGTAGCCCTGCACAAAAAAAGAAGCGCAGGCAACCACACTTACTGGCATTAAGGCACTGGTACGCCTGACCCCCAAATAAGCGAGCGCCCACGCCATAACGTGAGCGTTCTTACTTATTCGTTCCGGGGTTTTAAAAATTACCAGTTTCTAATGCGGAACTTAAAGCAAAAACAACTTTAAGTATTTTCTATATTTTCGACAACAAAGATACTAAACTTGTACTTTTTTGACCGCATATAATACAAAAAAGATTACAGTCAAACTGTTTTTTGGGAGATATAATTTTGTTCCAGTATCGTCAGAATATCGCTTTCCTTGTAAATAATCTTACCGCCTATTTGGATGTACGGCAGAATGCTATCATCACGATATTGCTGTAAAGTGCGTTTGCTGATATGGAGCAGTTTGCACACATCTTCGCTCGATAGATAAATTTCTCCGTTCATTACAGGGCGGTAGTTTTTCAATATGCTTTCGATACGGCTTCTTAGCTGTGCAATCATTTCCTGATGGGCAATGATTTCTTCATTGTCATTCGTGAATAAATCCATTTTCGGCAGTATTGTACGGCTGTCCGGCTTCGAGCAAAGCCTGTACATCCGAGCGTTTATAATAATTCTTACGGTTCAGTCGGGAATAAGGTAATAACCCTTTGTCCTTATACGTCTGCAAAGTCCGCTTGGTAATGTTCATCATCAAACAAACTTCCTGGTTATCGAGCCATTGCTCTTGCGCAAAAATTGGCGTGTATTTCTGCGTGGCATTTTCGGTCAGTTCCAAAAGTGCTTTCAGCTCATTTTTCATTCCGTCCAGTGCGGATTTTTGTATTGCGATTACTTCCATTGTTTGCTCAATTTTGCTAGGGAAGTCGAATTTATCAAGGCTTTGCAAGCGGCAGCAGAATGTTGTAGCCATTGGCTTTGAGAGGCAGCATTTGGCGTATAGTTGTAATTCCCGAAGGGAATTATTTTGTAAATTTGAAAGAAGATAAATGCTTTTGAAAAATATGAAAGCCGCCTCAACAATATAAAATCTTATGATAGGAAAACTGAAGTATTATTTAAGGGCTAATACAAATATTGACGACAATCAAATCGACAAAATAGCAGCTTGCTTTAAGTTAAAGACCTTCAAAAAAAACACGACCTTGCTTTTGGAAGGAGAAATTTGTAAAGAACTATATTTTGTACACAGTGGTTGTATTCGGACATATTACATAACCCAACAAGGACAAGAAAAGACAAGGTATGTAGCTTTTGAAAATAGCATAGCAACCTCTATTTATAGTTTTATTTCACAACAACAATCATTTGAATTTGTTGATACGCTTGAAAATTCGGAATTATATTCAATAAGCCATAAAGATTTTTATCAGTTAATATCTGAAATACCCCAATGGGAAAAATTCTATATAACACTTTTGGAAATGGCTTATCTCTATCAAAACAAAAAAATAGAGAACCTTGTAACACTTTCTGCTAAACAACGCTATGACAAATTAATGGCGGAAACACCAATCTTTGTTCAACGGCTCTCGAACAAAATACTTGCATCGTACCTCGACATAACCCAAGAAACTTTAAGCAGACTTAAATCGAAATGAGATTTTTTGACCTATATCAATGCACAGGTTTTTACAGCACATTAATTTTGCTACTCACATTTTAAATTAAGCAATATGCTATTCGACCCAGACAATAATGTTGTTAAACTCTGTGCTCAAGGTATGAACTTGGAAGGAAAAGGTAAACTAAAAGATGCAAACAGACTTTTCCTACAAGCTTGGAAAGAAGCTACAAACGACTTTGAAAAATTTACTGCTGCTCATTATGTAGCTCGATATCAGAAAAGTGTTGAAGAAAAGCTGAAATGGGACGAAACCGCTTTACAATTAGCTTTTAAAATAGATGAAGATACTATTAAAGAAACTTACCCTTCGTTATATTTAAATATTGCTAAATGCTACGAAGACCTGAACGACTTTGTAAATGCAAAAAAGAATTATCAATTAGCTCTTTCTTTTACGAACAAATTACCCGACAATGGCTATGGAGATATGATTATAGAGGGTATTAAAAATGGTATAAAAAGAGTAACATAAAAACCTATTTGGAACAACGACTGAACAATGCAGAGATAATATCCTGTCCAAAAAGAAAATAAATTTCAGGCAAATAAAGATTTAATATGAGAAAAGTAATAGCAGCAATTAATATGACACTTGACGGAATTTGTGACCATACAGTGGGAATAGTGGACGAAAAACTTCATCAACATTACTCTGACCTAATAAATAATGGTGGCGTTATTTTATATGGTCGGACAACCTTTGAACTAATGAAGTTTTGGCAAACCTTATTGCAAAATCCATCGGGGAAAAAATCAATGGATGATTTTGCAATTTCAATAGACAAAATTCCAAAACTTGTTTTCTCCAAAACTCTAAAAGAAACAAGCTGGGACAGTGCGAAAATTTCAGATAATTCACTTAACGAAAAAGTTATCGAACTCAAACAACAAGCAGGAAAGGATATTTTAATTGGAAGTCGGAGTTTAATTATTGAATTATTAAACTGTGACCTTATAGACGAATTTCAAATTTGTATCCATCCCATAATTGAAGGGAAAGGTTTACCATTATTTGAGCAAATAAATGATAGAATTATTTTGAAACTTGTAAATACAAAAATCCTCGACACTGGTGTGACAATATTTTATTATCAACCGCAAAAGAAAAGATAAAAGACCAATAATAGCGTTTTGCAGGTACGGTTGTTCATTGTAACATTGTAACATTCCTGTCGGTCAAACCGGAAATACCGGAGAAAATGTGTATTGAAAGGCAGTGTTTGACGGTTACTATGAAAGTATGGGCAAACCAAAAACAAAAAAACCGACCTCATTGAAGTCGGTTTTTGCTCTTATAGAATTTTACCGTTAATCGGTACTGTTAAACTGAAAGCTCACTTGTTTTTCGTTCCCGAAGTTGTCCGAAATCCAAACATCAAAGGACTGTGATACGGCAGACGTTGAAGTGTAGTACAACCTGAACTGCTCCGTTGGTAATTGGTACTGGTCATTGGGAAGGTACGGCGGTTCATCATAGTACCGCAATGTGCCTTGCCCGTCGAACTGAAAGTAACGGAGGAAATACTGCGTATTGCTGTAATTGCCTGAACGCTGTATGGTAATGCGTATCTCTACTGTCTGCCCGGTAGATACATCTTTTGGAACAGGCATCACGTTTACATCAAAAGGAAAATCGTCCTGTATTTCGAGTTCATCATCTTTGCTACAAGATACCAACGTTACCGAAGCTGTGAGGATTACCAGGAATACATATATCGGCAGTAATCCTATTCTGAATTTATTGAATATTGCTATCATTGTTTTCTGTTTTAAAAGTTAAACCTTAATCCCACACCTGCGGACGGTCGGAACTGTTCTAAGTCTGTACCCCAAAGGACTTTTGTACGTCCTTGCAGGACTAGTACAAAACGGTCGGACAGGTACGTTTCAAAAGTGAGGCGACCGCCTGCTCCGTAGATAAAATTATCTTCGCTCAATATCTTCGCACCGTCGTACAACATCGCTTCTCCCCGGTTGATGCTTTCATAGCCGACCACGCCTGTTACGGCGAAATTCAGCGTGATGTTCTTTCGGGCATCGCCCAACAGGAAGAAGCTGTAACCGCCCTCTGCGGAATAGGCTTCCTGCGGTATGCGGAGTTCTTTATAATCGTGGTACTGGTGGGTATATTCCAACGCCCAAAGCTGATAGTTACCGTTCTTACCGTTTACAGTCATTGCTGCGCTGATGTAGTAATCATTGCCGATTTTATTATTGGATAATACGCCTACACTTATTTCCAATCCTTTCTGCTTCGGCAGCATCCTTTGCGCTTGTGCGGCAGTGATGCCTATCAGGACAAGCAGCACGGTATAGATATACTTTTTCATATTCTTGCTTTAAAGGGTTGTTAAAAATTCAGGTGCATATCGTCAATCAAACGGGCTTTGATTAAATCGGAATTTTCTACCTGAAGCGTTTGATGCCTCCCGCCGTTCTTCTCGAAAATCTCAATCAGCAGTACCTTGTCATCGGCAATGGTAAACTGGTCTAACAGGAACACATTTTGCTCGGTCGATTTTCCGGCAATGCCGTCCAATGGCTTGTACGTTCTCAAAGGCGTTAAAGGGCGTTCCTGGACTACGGTGCGTTTGGCAACTTTTTTATCCACTACCTTGAAATTGATAAAATCAATCTGAAACGGCACATTGGTACGGTTTCTCAATTCCGTATGGAAATAGTATTTGCCGTTGTGTATGTAAATGCCTTTGAGGATAAACTGGATGCCGAAGCTCTTAGCCCCGATATGCTTTACAATACGCTTATCTTTTTTGTAAATGGTTTCCAGTAGCAAGCCTGCCAGTGAGGGCGAATTGTTGCCCAATTCTTCAAAAAGCACATCGTTACCGTTGGCTTTATCCACCGCCTTTTGCATTGTGAGCAGGTCGTAGCTCAATACCTCCGGGTAGGAACTGTAATACACGTTGAAGCTGTAAAAACGCCCATCATTCGTGATAACGGAAAAATTCGTTTCCGGCTCAAAGTCCCTAACTGATGCTTTTACACGCAACACGTTTTCCGCATCTTCAGCTTTCCCTGCAATCAGGTATTCGCTGCCCAAATCCACGTAACGAATGGCGGTCGGGAAAATCAGGTGCGACGTTTTATCGTAGGTAACTTCCATACGGTACGGTTCTATCTTTCCCAATGCAAGCGGTGTTTTTGCTGTTGCACTGTCCTGTGCATAGGTTGTTACGGCAAAGCCGAGTATCAGGGCAAAAGCCCAAAAGGTTTTTAAATGATTTTTCATTGTTTTATTTATTTGAGTTCAACATTATTTTTTCGATACGAGGAAGACCTGATAGCCCGCTTTCAGTGTAACCTTTGGCGTTCTTACTTTCTTGGCGAAATAGCCCGAAATACCCTGTACCACGCCACGGCTTAGGTCAGCCGCTACCTGCTGTCCGGCATTCTGCGTGAGCATTACGCTTGTTCTCCCGGTCTGGCTCATATTGCCCGCCATTTCGGTAAGGGCGTTCATTTCCGGCGAATAAGGCGCGTACAAGCCCTGCTGTCCGTCCAAATCATAAATGGTAATATCAACCGGGATGATGTTGCCCTCCAGTTCTACGGAGGTAACTTTTAATTGCAGCCTGCCATTCTGAAATTTGGCATTAGCCGTTACAATCGTTCCTTTGGGGATGGTACGTTGCGGGGTTTTAGCAGGCTCTAACAAGCGTAAGCGCACACCCGTTTCGCCAACTACCGTTTGGGCTTCGTGTACACAGGCTTTGATGCTGTTTTTGGGTTGTACTACCTCTTCAGTAGAACCTGCGGTATAAAACCCACGGTTTTTTGTTTGGCTCCAATCGGCTGCAAAGGCACTGTCCGACGGTTCACGGTACAGGGCTGATACAATGTTCTTTCTTGTGGGTGTAAACGATACGAATTGCTCTTTTTGGTTAGCACCCGCAGCTCCCGTAGTTGCACCGTTTGCAGGAGCAGCATTTCCGGTATTGGCATTTTGCGGCAGATACTTTGCAGCCATTTCATAGGATTTCTCCATTAATTTGAGTTGGTCGTCAACGGTGGCCACAGGTGGCACATCTTTTTCCGACAACTTCGCTTTCAGTTCGTCCACCTGCTTACGCAGTTCCATTGTTTCAGAATTGTTGTCCTGATAGAATGAACCCAATGTACTTTGCGCATTGCGATAGCTGTTCAATGCCGAATTTCCGTTTCGTCCCGAATTTCTGCCACCACCGCCAAAGCCGTCGCTTTCCTCTTCTTCGGGTAAACTATCTTCATTGTCAGCAGATGCACTGTCTTCAGTATTCCAATAATCAGAAAGCGTGGTCAGTGCATTACGCTTCTCCTGCTCTTTGCGTTCGAGCATTTCCTGCTCATACGCCTTGCTTTTATCGTCGGGCATTCGTGCTCCGGTAGCCTGTGGCACGGCATCGTTCAGCCCGATATTTTCAATCGCCTTTTTATCTTCGCCCGGTTTAAATATGAGGTACATACAACCCAAGAAGACAATTCCCATTAAACCGAATATGATTGGCTTTTTGAGCTTTTCGGCTTTGTTCTGTGTGCCGTCTTGCAGCACATCAGCGGTTGCTGACGGGTTCCCCTCCGTTACCCGAACAACCGATTTTTTGTTCTCATTTTCTTTCATAAATCTGATTTTTTAAAATTGTTGATACACTATCCTGCAACCTTGCAGGATTTTTACTTTTGAGGACAGGGTTCTCGATATGCTCTATGACCATATCGTTACCGGACTTTGAGGTATCGTACATCACTTTGCCAATGACCGCTACGGTAAGCAGCAGATAACCCACAAAGAAGTACAGCGTATATCGGTGCTGTTTGCGTAAAGGCAAAGCCCGCCAACGTTCGTCCAGCTTATCAAAGTACCTGTCCATATTTGCTTTTAATTTTTTCATAGCCTTACTATTTCTGTGTTATAGCTTGAAACGCTTAGGACTTTTACCCGCCGTTTGCTTCGGCGCATCGTTGACCAGTGCGACCGCTTCCGTTAATTTGGGTGCGGACATTACGGACAGGTTTGCCAGTTCCGATTTTTTGAGTAATTGCCCAAAGCCGTCTTTCTTCGCTACCTCCATACGGCTCAATGAGAATTTGCCATTTAGGTACTTTACCCACATACTGCATTCTATACGGGGCTTGTCATCGCCTGACCATTGCAGGTAGCCTGTCAGCAGTAAGTCCTGCTTAGGTAAACTGTCTGCACCTTTTTGGCAACTTTCGAGGTATTCGCTGATGCTGTCTTTCAGCTTTCCGGCATACGCTCCCTGCGTATGGAAATACCCGTTATATCCTTTGTCGGTAAGGATTTTTGCGAACGTGCTTAAATCTGATAATGCTTCCATAAGATTATTTTTTTAGCGTTCGATAACCTCTATATCCTTATTCTCCACGACTGCAAATTTTTCAATATTGAAGCCCTGTGGATTATTGTCGGAACGAACGGAGTTGACGAGATAGCAGGAAGTAATCAGGTTGCGCCTGGTTACGTTGCTTGACCGGATAATGAACTGTTTGGCATAGGTACGCACAGCATAGGGGTAGTTGTCGAAATTGCACACGACACTATCCACCTCTATGCGTTGCTGCACGTTCCCCGAAATGATACGGCTGTAATAGCCCTTTTCCGACAAGTCTTTGTAGTAATCAAAAGCACTTTTATCGGCAAGGTTGAATGCCCTGCTCATATTGCTTTCAATAGCGTTCTTGTCGGGCGCAAGCGTAAAGAACAGTTCGTGAAATCTCCTGACGTGTTCCCTTGCTTCAACCGGGCGGTTGATGCTCGCATCCTGCGATAAGGCAAGCATCAGGGATTTACCATTATCCAGTACATAGATTTTTTGGCGTTGTTCTTCTGCAAAGCGGTAGGAACGCCATACGGCGTAACCTACCACGCTGATGCAGAGAACCGCAAACACAATGGCATATAATCTTATCTGCCTAAAGCTGTTTTCGATATTTCTTAGCGTTTTAAATTCCATTTTTTAGAATGATTAATGTTTATTTATTCATCAGTTTACCGCCGATGTTTCCAACTGTTGAACCTGCGCCTGCGCCGGCGATATTTCCGGCTTTCATTGCTGTGGAGTTTACATTGCGGGTAAAGTTTCCTGCGCCTCCGGCTTGGATTACCCAACCTGTTACTGTCGGGATAGTGAAGTACCCGATGATGCCGATTATCATAAAGATGATGTACACGGTATTGCTCGTATCAGGTATATAGGTGGGGTCGGCAAGCATTGCTATATCCCGTTCTAAAATGAGGGATTGTATTCTTGCCAACATTGAGCTGAACAAATCCGAAACGGGAAGCCACAGGTAAACGCTGACGTACCTCGTGAGCCATTGCGTGAGCGTGGACTGAAAGCCATCCCATACGGAAATAGCAAAGGCTATTGGTCCGAGTATGGAGAGGACTATCAGGAAAAACGTTCGTATGGTATCAATGACCAAAGCCGCCGCCTGAAAGAGAATTTCCAGTAGATTGCGAAACCAATCCTTTATGGCTTTCTCTATCTTGTAGGCTTGCCTGTCCATATACATACCCGCCATTGTTCCAATGTCGGAGGGCGACCAACCCAGTTCGTCCAGTTTCTTATCAAACTCTTCGTCTGATACCATATAGGCGGTTTCGGGGTTTCTTACCATTGCCTCATATTCCAACTGGTCTTTTTGCTGTTGCAACTTGTTCAGGTCAAGCACTTGGTCTTCGAGGATTTCGTGTGTTCCTACCACCACCGGGCTTAATACCGCATTGATGGTTCCCAGTACGATGGTCGGGAAGAACATAATACAAAGCCCCAAAGCGAACGGGCGCAGCAAAGGGAACATATCAATAGGTTCGGCACGGCTTAAAGCCTGCCAAACCTTTAATGCCACATAGAACAATGCTCCCAATCCTGCCAAACCCTTAGCTACTGCTGCCATATCGCCTGCAAGCGGCATCATATCATCATAAAGCGACCGCAGGAGTTCGTGAAGATTATCCCATTCCATTGTTACCAGTATTTTTGGTTAGCAGTTCCGTAGAGTTCAAGCACTCTTTGGGCATCGTTTTTCTTTTTCGCTCTTAGGTAGCTTACAGAAATGTTCTTGTTGGTATAGTAGCGCACAAGGCTGTGATAATCCTTTACCTCTTTATACACACGGTCAATCACATCCATACGCTCTTTGTCATTGAGCGAAAGGCTTGAAGAGGTAATAATCTGCTTCAGTTCTTTCAGCAGTTCGGTACTTTCATTGAGCAGTGCCGAATAACCATTACCGATGGCGGTCAGTTCCTGCGGTGTGAAATTTGGGTCGTTCATCATCTTGCCAAAATTCTGCACGTACATTTCGGAAACATCGCCGACCAACAATACCGTTTGCTGCACCTTGCGGGCATCTTTCACAAGGTTGTTGATAGCTTTCAGCTTGTCGTAATATTCCTTGCCCTGGTCATAAACTTTTTTCACTTCGTTGAAGTTCTTTATCACGTTGCTTACGGTGGAAGAAGTCTGCACGATTTCGTTTGCAGAGTTGATAATCCCTGAAGCCAAATTTGCGGGGTCGGTTACAACCCACTGGGCTTTTGCTGACGGTGCTACGGCGAGCATCAGTGCCGTACACACCAGATACAATACTTTTTTCATTGTTTCTGAATTTTAAAATGTTAATGATTATTGATTTACTTTGTCCCGCCTTTGCATTGCGATATGCTTAATGGCGAGTTCTACATTACCGTCCAGTTCAGATGCGAGTTGCATCACTTCCATTTTTTCGGTTTCTTCTGTGGTATAGGCGAGGTATTCCTCTAAACTAACCTCGGTGGCATAGACTGCCGAGTGCGTACCACCTAAGCCAATCCAAACCTCTTTGTAAAGTCGGCTTGCATCGTTGTTCATATTGATGGAAAGTACCTGCCCTTTCTCTTTGTCGGTAAGCCCCAACATTGCCTGTATATCATCAAACTTGTTCATATACTTGCGTTGGTCAAGCAGGATTTTACAGTCGGAGTTGTTGATGATACTTTCCTTGACGATAGGCGACTGGATAATATCATCGACCTCCTGTGTTACGACAATGGCTTCCCCGAAAAATTTCCTCACAGTTTTGAACAGATACTTGATGTATTCTGCCATTCCCTCTTTGGCTATCGCTTTCCAAGCCTCTTCAATCAGGATAAGTTTGCGAATACCTTTCAGTCGGCGCATCTTGTTGATGAACACCTCCATAATGATAATCGTGACTATGGGAAAGAGGATTTTGTGGTCTTTAATCGCATCAATTTCAAACACGATAAAGCGTTTGGAAAGCAGGTCTAACTGCTTGTTTGAGTTTAGCAAATAATCGTATTCTCCACCTTTGTAATAGGGTTCGAGTACGTTAAGGAAATTGGCAATGTCAAACTCCTTTTCCCTAACCTGCTTTTCTTCCAGTACCTTGCGGTAGTCGCCTTTTACATACTCATAAAAACCGTTGAATGACGGGTACACATCTTCCGTCTTGATACGCTCGATATAACCGCTTACTGCATTGGAAAGGGCAACTTCTTCAGAACGGGTTGGCGGCTCATCATCACGTTTCCATAAGGTCAGTATCAAAGTTTTGATACTTTCCCTTTTCTCAATGTCGAACACGCCATCATCGGTATAGAAAGGGTTAAAGGCAATCGGGTTATCTTCGGTATAAGTGAAGTAAACACCATCTTCGCCTTTGGTTTTTCCTTTGATGAGTTCGCATAAGCCCTGATAAGAGTTACCCGTATCTACCAACAGTACGTGTGCGCCCTGTTCGTAATACTGCCGTACCATATGGTTAGTAAAGAACGATTTGCCCGAACCCGACGGACCAAGTATGAACTTGTTACGGTTCGTGATGATACCTCGCTTCATAGGCAGGTCGGAAATATCCAAATGGATAGGTTTTCCGGTCAGTCGGTCAGCCATCTTGATACCAAACGGCGAGGGCGAATTATGGTAATTGGTTTCTTCTGTAAAGAAGCACAGCGCAGGCTCAATAAATGTGTAAAAACTTTCTTCACTCGGAAAGTCGCCTGCATTGCCCGGCATTCCTGCCCAGTACAAAGTAGCTACATCCGTTGTGTTGTGCCGAGGCTTACACTCCATCAGTGCCAACGCACTACCGCAATCATTTTTTAGCTGTTTCAGTTCCGCAGGGTCTTCTGACCACGCCATAATATTGAAGTGCGCACGAACAGAAGATAGCCCGAAGCTGTGGGCTTCGTTCAGGTACTTTTCTATCCACTCTTTGTTGATTTGGTTGGCACGGCTGTACCTTGCCAGTGAGTGCATATTCCTTGCAGACTTCTCAAACTTTTGCAGATTGTCTTCGCTGTTATCCAAAAACAAATACTGGTTGTAAATGTGGTTGCAGCTTAACAGCAAGCCCACAGGTGCAGCGAATGACAGACGACAATCGCTTCGGTCGGTAGATAGCTTTTCAAAACGGGTATCTGCCGATACCGTTCCGGGCAGGTCATCGGTATCTGAAAGAGTATGCAGGCTTAACCTTTTGTTGCCTATGCGTACTTCTTCTGTTCCGAGTGCGATGTCCTGCATTGGTGTTCCGGTTCCCCTCGAAAGCGTAAGGTATTGCTCCAGTAATCCCTGTGTATTTTCTGTTCCGATAATTTCATCTTCGGTCAGACGTTTTAGGGTTACGAAACCACTATCGTTCACGATACGCTCAAACTGGGCGACCGCTTCCATAAAGCGGTGTATCGTTTCCTTGTTTCTGATTTCCTTTGGTATTAGTGTGCCTTTGCAAAGCGAACTGAAGTTGCTTTGCATCCGCATTCTTTCCTTAGTGGTCTTTGTTAAGAACAGGTAACAATAATGGTTGAGGAACGGTCGCTCGTTGAAATGACGTTGATAGGATTTTGCCAAAAAACTTTGGTTGTCTTCTGTCAAATCGGGTGCATAGCTTTCTTTGATGTACCAATCCTGTTTGTGAATGACCGTAAAATCAGGCAAGGTTTTGATAGCCTTGTGCCAGGCGGAGTGAATGGCTTCGTATTCCGCAGAAGCTACCGTGAACAGTTCCGGCAAACGCACTTCAAAGCAGGCGGTAATGTCCGCATCTTTGGATAAGATGCAGTTGTTCTCTACTGCCAACAAAGGAAATTTATTTTCCAGTGTGGTAGTCTTTGCTACATTTCTCATACGGCATTCTGTTTAGGAGTGAATTTTAAATAGCGGTGTACAGGCTTGCGGCAGATGATGTAGCGGGGATGCCGTTTATTGGCTGCAATTTTCATCAGCCCGTGTTCGCCGTACTTCCTGTTAAGCGAAAAGGTCTGCCATACGATGAGCGAAGCACCGCCTGCTCCGAGGAACAGGCAGATGTAAGAGTTTACGCCTGCCATATACAGTATCATCACGAGGATAAGCATACCGAGCAGCCCACCTGCGAAAATGAACAGGTATTGTGCTTTCAACCCTTTAAATTCCACCGTCCTGCCGATGCCTTTGTTGATATTGTAATTCATAAGGCAACGGATTAAAGGAAGAATGAACGCAGGATGGTAGCGGCAACAATCAGGAAGATACACGCACCGAACCACGAAGCTGCGGTCTTACTCGTGTCAGGGTCGCCGGAGCTGAATTTGTTGTACACCTTAACGCCCCCGATTAACCCGACTACCGCACCGATGGCGTAGATTAACTGCGTTGCGGGGTCGAAATAGCTTGTTACCATTTGGGTAGCCTCGTTGATACCAGCCGACCCGTTTCCCTGTGCGAACGCACCAATTCCCGACAGCATTGCCACGGCTGCCAGTAAAACTTTTTTTCTCTGTTTTTCCATAATTGAAACACATTAATTTGTTACTGTTTATCCCGCACCTTGCGAGCTTTCGGGACAAATGTCTTGTGGAAAAAGAGGCATTATAAGAAAGTGGCAGTCAGAGGAAGTGTTTGGCTGTGAGTGGCTTTATTGGTGGGGACTTCCAGAGCGGAAGTACAAATGATGGGAGGCTTTTATTGCAATTTACAGTTGGTTCAATGCAACTTTTAAATTACATTTGTACATTCATAATAAAGTCACTTTTAATCCTTTTTGAGATGAAAATATCAGGCAGACATATTGGAGAAATGCTGAAGGAAGCCAGAGAACAAAGACAGCTAACTCAAGAACAATTAGCCCAAAAAGTGGGTAAGAAAAGGAGTTACATTTCTAAGGTTGAAACTGATTATGGCAATAATATCAAACTTCAAACCCTTAAAGAGATAGTAGAAAAGGGATTTGACGGTACAGTTAAAATTAATTTGGAACTCTGATTTGTATATGGATAAATTATTGAAGAACGCTTTTAAAATGCAAATTCAATCCAAAGAAGGATTTGAGTTCGAAGAATTTATTGATGAACTGTTTCTTTTGAAATATGGCGTTAATAACTATACGCCCATCAGGAGGAATAAGGATAAAGGCAATGACGGTACTATTTTGCCCGAACAAAAGATATTGGCTTGTTATGCGCCAAGAAAATATAGCAAAACTGATTTTGAAACAAAAGTTTTAGGTGCAGCAAACAAAGAAGGAGATTTTGAAAAATACCAGAAAAACTGGAAAGACAAATTTCCAAATTGGGAAATGTATGTTAACCACGAAGTGTCACCGGAACAATTTACACTAATTCAGGGTTTAGATGGCGTTACTTCGATTAAGGGGATAGACCAAATTCTTTCTATTGTTGATGAACTTTTATCAAGTAAAAAAAGGAAACTTGCAGCCTACTTAGGCATTGAAAGCTTTTTTATACAGGACTATATTCAGGAAATCATTAATGACCTACTGAATGCATCAAACGAAGAAGATAAAGCTCTGCATTTCGACAGGAAAACATTAGTCCCTCCCCAAAAGAAAATCGAACTCAACTTTGAACAGGAAGATTGGGACGGGATGAACTCGGAAATGGTATTGGTGATGACGGAGTTTAATACGATTACCAATATACTTTCGGGATATAATGATGATGAGATTAATACCCTGAAAAGAAGGGTTATAAATGATTACAATAAACTTTCAGGAAATTTCAAGGAGAGATTATATAATCTGACCGACCAATATACAACGACATATGGAAACATTAAAGATGATGAATATGTAAAATGCGTAAAATCTATATTGCTGTATATGTTTGAACAGTGCTTAATAGGCAGAAAAACAGAAAATTAACTATGATATTACCGCAGCCCGAAAGCAATCTTAAAACCAACCTTATGGTATTAGGAGCAGATATTATAAGTATTATGGGTAATTCCCCTTTTAAAAACAAATACGTTATCGTGGATGATATAATGAATAAGTTTTTAAACAGGGATAAAGATAGGACACCCGACCTTTTTCTGTATGCCTTGACCTTCTTGCATACGATTGGCAGCATTGAGAAAAAAGGATATAAAATCAAATTGGTAAAGAAAGAAAGCCAAGAAGAAAATCAAACAAGTTTATTCAACAATGTTAATTAGAATATATTCAGAAACCAACCTTATAGATGCTGTTCCATTTCACAATGGAATAAACATCATATTGGGCAAATACTCTGGGGATAAAGAAGCACGAGGGATTAATGGTATTGGCAAATCTACGTTGGTCAGGCTTGTTGATTTTACCTTATTAAGCGGTAAAGCAGAAAAAAGATTTGCTCAAAAAAAGTATGACTTTTTACGTGATGATGAACACACGATTACTTTAGAAATTGAAGTACAGGAACAAAAATATTTTATCAAGAGGGGCTTTGCCGATACAAAAAAAATATTTTTCGGGAAGCGACCGGATGCTCTTGATGAATATGAAAAATCTGAAATGCCGAAATTGCTGGAAGGGATATTTTTTCCGACAGAGAACAACGAAGTATTCTTTGAAGGAAAAAGATATGGAACGTTGATGGAATTTTTTGTTAAGGACGACTTGCAAAGTCAGCAAAGAGTTGACCCTTTAAATTTTGTTTCTTACAATGCCAATGCAAGAGAAAAGGCATTGTATAATTTTTATTTGCTAAATCTCCCGACAAAAACACTTTTAAAATATAACGAAGTATCTTCTGAATACGAAAGGTATAATAATACGGTAAAATCCCTTTCAGAAAAGGTTAAAGCAGATACAGGTAAAGATATTCAGGAATTTAGAACAGAGCGGTTAAAGATTGAAAAAGACATTGCTGCACTCGAAAGCAGTCTGAAGGAATATAACTTTCTTGCCAATCATAAAGAGATAGAGCAAAAATTAAATCAGGTTATTTCTGAAATTAATGAGCAATCTGTCATCTATCATAATACAAACCGGAAATTAGACAAACTAAAATCCTCTTATAACGAAGTGTCATCTATTGACCTGGACAAAATTCGTAAGCTCTACAATGAAACGGTAGCAACATTTGGCAACTTTGTAAAAAGAAGTTTAGACGAAGTTATAGACTTTAAAAAGCAACTTTTGGCGAACAGGAATAAATATTTGTTGGAGGAAGAAAAGAAATTACAATCATCAATAGACCAAAGTTTAACACAGCTTGAAAAATTAGAAAAGAACAGGAGCCAATTATTTTCAATGCTAAAAGAGAGAGGTGCATTGGACAGGATTGAGAGTACCTACGAAAGATTAGTCAATGAAAAAACACTTTTAGAACGGAATACCTCAATTGTACGAGAAATTGACGAAATCGAAGAAATATTAGGGAACTCAAATATTGTAATAGCTGAATTAAAGAGGGATATTGTCAGCGAACTAAACAAGCAACAAACCTATCTTGATGAGTTGCGATTGTTATTTCAACAAATTCTTGAAAATGCTATCTATTTGGATGAAGAATTTGATAATTCTTATTTTAATATCACATTAAACTCTACTTCGCCAAGAAACCAATTGCCTTTTAAAATAAGCTTGGAAATTCCTAAAGCGGATGCTTTAGGGCAAGAGCGTTTGAAAATTGTAGCATATGATTTAATGGTATTCTTAAAAAGCAGGATTGACAAACGGAGTATCCCGGATTTTCTTGTACACGATGGTGTATTTCACGCCATATCATACAAAACAATATCCAATGTTCTGAACTATATGTACCACAAATCAAACGAACTACATAATTTTCAATATATCGTTACTTTCAATGAAGATGAAATTGATTTGACTGGGGATGAGAGTAAGTTTGGAAAGTTTGATTTTGATTGGTCTAAACAAGTAATTGCTGAATATTCAGATACCGAGCAGGAAACAATTTTTAAACGATTTTTTTAAATGGCGAACTATCAATTACCTCCTTTAAAAGATGAAAGGTTATTTGAGGAACTCACTTGTGATTTATTCAATTTTGTAGAGAATACCTCATCATATGAGAATACAGATTTTCAGACGTTTGGTGTGAAAGGACAAAATCAGAAAGGTATTGATGTCTTTTCTTCCAAAACAAAAACGGTTATACAGTGCAAATTGAAAAGTATTGGAAGAAAAGATGAAACTATAAGGAAAATTCTAATTCAGGATATAAATACCGATTTAGAAAAAGCAAGGGATTTAGCGATTGATTTTGACAAATTTGTTTTTGCTTCTACGTTTCGTGACGATGCTCAAATACAGGAATACCTAAATCAAATAAAAAGAGAACAGAAAATACCCTTTCATTTATATTACTGGGGATGGGATACCATAACAAAGCATATTGAGCAATCAGAGGCGTTACTGCATAAGTATTTTCCAAAGTTTGTAAAGAAAGCCAAGCCTGGAAAGACAAAAATTGAACTACCGGACGGAGCGTTGGGTAAAGAGCTTTCCAAGAAGAACTACATTGATTATTTAAAAAAGCGATATGGCGATTGGAAACAAATTGAATTAAGCAAAAAGGGAGAAAAATTCAATTGGGCTGCTTTTACTATTTCATTGTCTAAAAGATATAAAGCATCAGGGATGAATTATATTGATGTTCGACATTTTGAAGATTTAGCATCATATCTAAAAAGCCGGATTGATGGGACAATTATGGGAAAAGTGAATAAATCTAAAGGAATAAAAAATTATTCTGTCTTTGAAGAGTTCTCGGAAAACGAAGTTTAAAAAGACAAAGGGAAGTCTATACAAACTCCCCAATGTCAAAATCACCCAAATCACTTTTCCGCAAGGTGGAAGAACCGTCGTCGCTTTCAGATGAAAGTGTGCTATCCAAAAGCTCGACAATCTTTAGGGAAGCACCCTCAATGGAATTTTCCAGTAGGCTGAATAATCCGGTTCCCTGTAATTTCTGAACTATGGCTACCGCTGCTTCCTTTTGAGCCTGTTCCAAATTCTCTTTTTGGAGCAATGCCCCTACGGAGCTTAGTTCGTCGTAGGTAACCCCTTGGGCAAAACCGTTATCGCCACCGGATATTCCGTACCTGTTCCATTCTTCTTCCTCTTCCTCCAAATCAGGCATATTGCTGAAAACTTCGTCCAGTTCTTCCTGCGGAATTTGAATGCTGACGTTTTCGTTTTCGTCATATTCAATGTCTAAATTATCAGGGTTTATCTCCGGTTCCGCTATTTGGCTTTCATTGGCAGTGTTTGGCACTGAAAGGCTTCTTACTGGCTTGGGCTGCCCCATAATATCGGGCAGGTTCGGGTTAACTTTTTTCTGTGTGGGCTTTTGCTCCGACCTTTTATGAATAACAATCTTATCCTGCAAAAGCAGGACAATGACGATTAGCAGGCATATCACAATTACTATTTCCATAATCAGGTACTTTAAAAAATGGGTTTAAACTTTTCGTTGAAATCATCGGTAATGGCTTTTTCAAACATTTCAAAATGATGTTCAAGTATGTTATCGAGATAGGCATACAGGGGTATAGCATCTTTACCGATTACCTGTACAATACGAGATAGCCGTTCGTGGTATTCCTGCCGGATATAAATGCTTTTATCGCCCCGCTTTGTCATCGAGTGGGTTTTCAAAAAGTGTTCGCCGTAGCTTCCATCAAGGTTTTTCTTTGTACGGCTTCTTTCCCGTTGTGCGGGTTTGCTTTGTGATAATTCTTCCTGCTGCACCTCGTCTTTTACCGCTTCTTTTACCTGCTCTTCGGCAGGTTCAGGCGGTAGCTGCAAACCGTCCTTTTTAACTCCGTCCACCATCAGGTTCATCATCATTTCCTCGTTAATGTCCGGCGTGACTTTTCTTTTATTGTCTTTTTCCATAGTACTACAATTGAATGATGTTTAAAAATTCGCTAATGAACAGGTCTAACTGGCAGGCTTTCATCAAACGCTCGTCGGGAGGCATTACCGTAGAACGGAAAACCGTTTTGCTGTTTGCTTCGCTTTCCTTGCGAAAACGGGTGCTGTTCTTGATTTGGCTTTGCATCAGGCTTAATCCCAGTTGCCCGATAAGCTGATTGTACACGTCATATAAGGGTGTGCTTTCCCTGCCGTCCACCTGGTTCCAAAATAGGTTAATGCTTTGTATGGAAGTTTCGCCTTTTTTCATAATCACGTCCTGTAAAAGCTGCGTGAAGATGAGCGTACTTTCCATTACCACACGGTCTGCCGTAATGGGTGTGAAAATGTGGTGCATACCTGCCAGTGCTTTCAGGATACCGGGCGTGTTCACGGTTCCGGGCAGGTCGAAGAACAGCACATCAAGCGGAACGGGAGAAGTGTTTACAAATTCGTGCGCCGCATCGAGTACGCTATCCGCTTTGTGCTGCATAATTGGATAGGCTTTTTTGTTGATGGTGGTAAACTGCTTATATGCCAGTTTTTTCAACGCCTCATTTTCCATTACCATTGCCAAATCACGGGTTTTCATTTTCATCAGGCTGTGCTGCGGAAAATCCGCATCAAATACGGCTACGTTGTAGCCCAACCGATAGTGCATCGTACTTGCAACAAGCGTGGTGAACGTGCTTTTGCCAACACCGCCTTTTTGAGAAGAAAAGGCAACGAACAGAGGTTTCTTTTTTGTGTCCATATTTTTAAAATTTAAAGTTTACATCTTCCTGTTTTCAGTCTTGCAGGCTTGCACCCGTGCAGTCCAGATTTCGTGCTGTCTTTCTTGCAGGATAGCTATCAGGCTTGCCTGCGGGAATTGCTGATTGCCTGCTTTCTTGCAATACAGCAGCAATGCTTTCATTCAGGCATCTTATCAGGCGGGATTGCATTCTTGCAATCGTTCCGTCTATCATTCCATCCGTCACGCAGGCGTGATTGTCTGATAGCAGGCTGTCACGCTTTCCGTCATTCCTGCGCTCTTGCTTTCTTGCAATCTTGCAGGCAGGATAACCTGCCATCTTGAATGTGTGCCGTCAGCTCGTCCTGAAGTACGGGCTGTCTGCCTGCCAACATTCAGGGGCAAAGAACTCATCAAAATCATTCGGTTGTATAGCGGTGGCAGTGTTTGGCGTTCAGAGGCAGTGTTTGGCACTGCCACACTGTACAATGCTTTCGTAAAGAGGGGCTTACTTTGTAAAATGATTTTTATTAATGGATTTATGCAAACATCACCTGACAAATCAAGAGGTAACAGCAACGGCATCGAGCCGTTTTTCCCTGTTACATTCAATCCGTCCCGCAGGGCGGATTTTTGTGTTCACCGGAACACGGCAAGTTGTGTTTTGAGCATCTCGGAATGATTTCCGATGCTCAAAACAACTTGCCCTTTGCAGGGGGCAGAAAACACCTTCCGAAGTCAGGGTTTTGTATGGATTTTAAAATGGATTAGTGATGAACGATAACAACAAAAAGCAATTGAAAAAGACCGGACGTCGCCCAAAAGAAGACCCGGCGACAATCCGCTATACGATTTCCTTTAACGAACAGGAACACGCCCGCTTTCTTGCCCTTTTTGATAAATCAGGTATGCAGGTAAAGGCGCACTTTATAACGTCCTGCATCTTTGACAAGACAATAAAGACCATTCAGATTGACAAAGGAACGGTTGATTTTTATATGAGGTTGACCTCATTTCACAGCCAGTTCCGTTCTATCGGTGTAAACTATAACCAAATTGTAAAGCTGCTGTACAAGAATTTTTCCGAGAAAAAAGCCGCAGCGTTTCTGTACAAACTGGAAAAACAAACAGTAGAAATGGCGGTGCTATGCCAAAAAATTATCCAATTAAGTGAGGAATTTGAAGCCAAACACCTCAAAAAATAGCGGTAGAAATGATAGCAAAAATTGGAAGAAGCGCAAATTTATACGGGGCATTGGCGTACAATCAGCTTAAAGTAGAGAATGAAAACGGGCAGATTTTGTTTGCCAATAAGATGATTGAAACGGCAAGCGGTCATTATTCCGTAGCACAGTTAGCCCAGTCTTTTGCGCCTTACCTGATAGCCAACCGCAATACCGAGAAACATACACTGCATATTTCGCTCAATCCTGACCCAAATGATAAGGTAAGCGACGATAAGTTCAGGGAAATGGCAGAGCAGTATATGCGGGAAATGGGTTACGGCGAACAGCCTTTTGTAGTTTTCAAACATACCGATATTGACCGCAGCCATATACACATTGTATCGGTTTGCGTAGATGAGCAGGGCAAAAAGATTTCGGACAAATTCGAGAAAATGCGGTCTATGAATGTATGCCGTGAACTGGAAAGAAAACACGGATTGATACCTGCAACAGATAAGGAGCGCAATCAAACTGATAGGGTTTTTCGCCCGGTAGATTATCGGGCAGGCGATGTAAAAAGCCAAATCGCTTCGGTCGTTCGCCACCTGCCCAACTACTACCAATACCAAACTTTGGGAGAATACAATGCCCTGCTTTCACTGTTCAATATTACCGCCGAGAAAATCGAGGGAGAATTGCAGGGAAAGATGCAGCAGGGTTTATTGTACATTCCCTTGAATGAAAAGGGCGAAAGAGCCGGGCATCCGTTCAAGGCTTCACTGTTCGGAAAGAGCGCAGGGCTTCCGGCTTTGGAATTGCATTTTGCGAAATGCAAAACAGCTTTGAAAGACAACCCAACCAAACAGACCCTAAAATCTGCCGTTACTATTGCCCTGAAAACCACGAGCGCTGAACAGGCTTTTAAGAAGCAATTAGCGGAACAGGGCATTAACGTTGTGGTTCGTAGAAATGACACAGGGCGTATTTACGGAATAACTTTTATTGACCACAATTCTAAAACGGTTTGGAATGGTTCAAGATTGGAAAAAGAACTTTCTGCCAATACCTTTAATGATTATTGGAACAATAACATCAAACCAGATATTAAAGAACCTGCCGTTTTAGAACCCAAACTGTCCACATCAAATGATGCGGATCTTCCTGCGGAAGAACCACACCATTTGTTTGACTTCTTAGCTATTGACAAACACGAAGACGGCTTGATTGAAGCATTGGGCGGCTTACTGTCCGAAACCCAGGGCGACGATTACGAAGAACAGGACTTTGCCAATAAGATGAAGAAGAAACGCAAACGTCAAAGAGGCAGAAATAATATTTAGCCAAATACTGCCACACAACGCCACAGACTGCCACATTCTTATAGCCACTCCATAGAGCCTTTAAATTCACGCCCGAACATTAAACTTAAAATAATGCAGGGAGAAGACGATTTAAGAGGACTTGCCAAGATAATGGCTTTTATGCGGGCTGTCAGTATTCTTTTGGTGCTGATGCACCTTTATTGGTTCTGCTACGGTTTCTTTTTAGAACGTGGTTGGACGTTGGAAGTAATCAACAAGATATTAGTCAATTTCGACCGGACGGCGGGTTTGTTTTCACATACCCTTTACACCAAAGCATTCGCTTTGGTTTTACTGGCTTTAAGTTGCTTAGGAACAAAGGGCGTAAAAAATGAGAAAATAACCTGGTCTAAAATTTACGTGGCGTTGGGCGTTGGCTTTGTGCTGTTCTTTCTAAACACACCGTTGCTAAAGTTATTTCCGGCAACAGGCACATTCCTATATATCCTTACTATCTCATTAGGCTATATCGCTTTGCTGATGGCAGGTGTATGGATGAGCCGCTTGCTCCGCACTAATCTGATGGACGATGTTTTCAATAACGAGAACGAGAGCTTTCAACAGGAAACCAAGCTGATGGAAAACGAGTATTCCGTCAACCTGCCCACCAAATTTTACTACAAAGGCAAATGGAACAACGGTTGGATAAACATTGTAAATCCTTTCAGGGCATCAATCGTGTTGGGTACTCCGGGTTCAGGTAAATCTTATGCAATCGTAAATAACTACATCAAGCAGCAGATAGAGAAAGGCTTTAGTATGTACATTTACGATTTCAAGTTTGATGACCTTTCAACCATTGCCTACAATCATCTACTGAAGCACAGGGACAAGTACAAAGTTCAGCCGAAATTTTACGTGATAAATTTCGACGACCCACGCAAGAGCCACCGTTGCAATCCACTCAATCCCGATTTTATGACGGACATTTCTGATGCCTACGAAGCGGCTTACACCATAATGCTGAACCTCAACAGGTCGTGGATACAGAAGCAAGGGGATTTTTTCGTGGAAAGCCCAATCATTCTTTTAGCTGCCATTATTTGGTATCTGAAAATCTACGAAGATGGTAAGTATTGTACGTTCCCACACGCCATTGAATTACTGAACAAAAAGTATTCGGACGTATTCACGATTTTAACCTCGTACCCTGATTTGGAAAATTATTTATCGCCCTTTATGGATGCTTGGCAAGGTGGAGCGCAAGACCAATTACAGGGACAGATTGCATCGGCAAAAATTCCTTTGTCAAGAATGATTAGTCCACAGTTATATTGGGTAATGACTGGCGATGATTTTTCATTGGACATCAACAATCCTAAAGAACCAAAAATTTTGTGCGTGGGTAATAATCCCGACCGTCAAAATATCTACTCCGCAGCTTTGGGCTTGTACAATTCAAGGATTGTAAAGCTGATTAATAAAAAGGGACAGCTTAAAAGTTCCGTTATCATAGATGAGTTGCCTACGATTTATTTCAGGGGGCTGGATAATCTTATAGCAACGGCGAGAAGTAATAAGGTGGCGGTATGCCTAGGATTTCAGGATTTTTCGCAATTAACAAGGGATTACGGCGACAAAGAGAGTAAGGTAATACAAAATACAGTCGGTAATATATTCAGTGGTCAAGTGGTTGGCGAAACAGCAAAGAGCCTATCGGAACGCTTCGGTAAGGTATTGCAGAAACGCCAAAGTATGACGATTAACCGCAATGATAAATCAACTTCTATTTCCACACAGTTAGACAGCCTTATTCCAGCTTCCAGAATTTCAACGCTTACACAGGGTATGTTCGTGGGTTCTGTATCGGATAACTTTGATGAACGTATCGAGCAAAAGATATTTCACGCCGAAATTGTGGTGGATAATGAAAAGGTAGCAGCAGAAAGCAAAGCCTATCAGCAAATACCGCAAATCTTATCTTTTGTGAATGAGCAGAGCGAGGATAAGATGAAGCAGGAAATTGAAAGTAATTATAAACAAATAAAAGCAGACATCCTGAATATTGTTTCAAGTGAAATGGAGCGCATCAAGAATGACCCGAACTTACAGCATTTGGTACAGAAAGAATGATTATACTAAATATTTTTGTGATGTCTCTGTTAATATATTGTTAGAAGAATTGAAAGAAACGGCACCATTACATCAACATATAAAATACCAAATTTTAATACTTATATTTTAGCATTTGCTTAAATAAGAAAATTAGCTATATTTGCATTATGGATAATACTTCTTGCATAAGACAACAGGCTGACATTAAACAAATCAATCGCTGTAAAGAACGAGTTTCAGAACTCCACGGCTCGTTTGACTATTTGTCGAACGGACTTGAGTTGACGGGAAACAATGTAAGACTGAAAATTCTGTTTCTTCTTTTTGAAGAAAAACGACTTTGTGTTTGTGATTTAAGCGATATTCTTGGTATGACAATTTCAGCAATTTCTCAGCACTTGAGAAAACTCAAAGACCGAAAGCTTATTGAAACCGAAAGAGAAGCGCAAACCATTTTTTACTCGTTGACGAAAGAGTATGAAAAAATGTTGGAACCATTTTTTAAAATACTTGACGACAACAAAATTTTAGAAACAATATGAAAACGGACAACAAACTAATCGGGACTGGACTTTTGACAGCAATTGTAGCTTCATTGTGTTGCATTACACCTATTTTAGCTCTCATAGCAGGGACGAGCGGACTTGCTTCAAACTTTTCCTGGCTCGAACCTTTCCGACCATATTTTATCGGTTTAACAATTTTAGTAATTGGTTTTGCTTGGTATCAAAAGTTGAAACCGCAAAAGAAAATTGACTGTAAATGTGAAACAACTGAAAAAATAAATTTTATGCAAACAAAATCATTTTTAGGAATTATTACCCTTGTGGTGGCTTTACTTTTATCATTTCCAATTTACGCTCACATCTTTTTTCCAAAGCCCGAAAACAAAACAATTATTACCCAAAGTTCCAAAATTCAGAAAGTTGAGTTTACAATTAAAGGAATGACTTGTTCAGGTTGTGAACATCATATTAAAACAGAGGTTAGCAAACTAAAAGGAATTATCGAAGTTGTCGTTTCCTATGAGAAAGGCAACGCTATTGTCAAGTTTGATAATAAGCAAACCCGTATTGCTGAAATCGAAAAAGCTATCAATTCGACAGGTTATAAATCACTAGAAAGTAAAGTTATATCATAATGGAAATTAAATTACAATCAATAATAACTTGCCCAAAATGTGGGCACAAAAAAGAGGAAACAATGCCAGTTGATGCTTGTCAGTATTTTTATGAATGTGAAAATTGCAAAACAAGGTTAAAACCACTACAAGGCGACTGCTGTGTGTATTGTAGCTATGCCAGTGTTCCTTGTCCACCAATACAACAGGATAAAAAATGTTGCTAAATAGAACGCATTTTATAGAAATCACATAAAAAATCGGTAGGTTTTACTAATTATTTGTAAACACTTATAAAAATAACTTATGCTATCAACAGAAAAAACATTATCAGAGGTAATTGAAATATTAAGACTAAGAGGTTATACCGAAGATTTTAACCTATTGGAAGAAAATATCTCATACAAAATAGGAGGCGAAAAGGTCAATTTAAGTGACATAGTTATTGATAAAATTTATCGTTTTACAGGACTGAATGACTTGGAAGATGAAGCTATCTTGTATGCGATGAGAAACCAAAAAGACGGAGCAAAAGGGATTTTCGTAAATGGCTATGGCACGTACTCCGACAGTGTATCGAACAGCATCATAGAGCAAATAGCAGTTAACGAAGATGACAAGGATGATTGGACAATAGAAATTTGAATTAGAATGACTGAATTAGAAAATGTTTTACAACAAAGAAATATAAAACCTACCGCAATGCGCTTGTTGGTGGCAGAAAAATTGATGCAGCAACAATACGCCATCAGTCATAAAGAATTGGCAGAACAGTTCGAAAATGCAGATAATGTCACTTTGTTTAGAACTTTAAAAACATTTTTAGAGCACAAACTTATCCATACAATCGATGATGGAACGGGTGTTGTAAAATATGCACTTTGCCAATCCGGCTGCAGTTGTAATCCTTCGGAGCAGCACACGCATTTCCATTGCTCACAATGCAAACGAACTTTTTGCCTTACAGATGCAGAAATTCCCAACATCAATATTCCTCTAAACTTCAAATTAGAAGGTATCAATTTGGTGCTTAAAGGAAGGTGTGACAGATGCAATTAAAATAATCTGAAACTTTGCAATCCGATTGCACAAATTATTTTTCTATATTTGTACCCTAATGAAATGGTTTCTCACAATATGGACTTTTTACCTGATGGTACTCGCAGCGTTGCCTTGCAGCGATGCAAGCAATCAGTGTGAAGATACCGTTCCTAAATTTGAAACCGCCCAATCTCACGACCATAACCAGGATAGCGACGACAATTGTAGTCCTTTTTGCTATTGCACTTGTTGCAGTGTAAGCATCGGGTCTTTTAATTTCAAGCCTTTTGAAATCAAGCAACCTAAACTTGCTTTCGTTACTAAAAAAATCACAATCCGTGATTACACCTTAATTTCCCGCTACCAAGGAAATATCTGGAACCCACCCAAGTTTAATGTTTAATTTTTACAGATTTTCCAAATGCTGTTGATGGCTGATGTTTAGCCTTAACTGATGATGCTCCTGTCATTCATTTTATAATGATATGTGCAATCCATTTAAGTTTTCCTGTTTGTTTCAGATAAATCCATAAAGCTTTTGCTTTTGTGATAATAGGCAAATAGTACGTTTTCCATTCCATAGACATTCATAAATCTGTTGGCTGCTTACCACAAGTGGCAAGTATATTTTTTGTAAAATATTAAACAGAAATACGTGTTAGATAACATTATAAAATTCAGTATCAAGAACAAGCTTGTCGTTGGTATAATGACCTTGTTGCTCATTATTTGGGGAGTGTGGAGCGCCACAAAATTACCCATTGATGCCGTACCCGATATTACTAATAATCAGGTACAAATAATTACGGTTTGTCCCACATTGGCGGGGCAAGAAGTAGAACAATTAGTAACTTTTCCTATTGAACAAAGTATTGCCAATATTCCAGATTTAGAAGAAACACGGAGCATTTCGAGGTTTGGTTTGTCGGTAATTACGGTTGTATTTAAAGACAATGTAGATATTTATTTTGCCCGGCAATTAATCAATGAAAAATTAAAAGAAGCCGAAGAGAAAATCCCGAAAGGAATTGGTACGCCGGAACTGGCTCCCGTAAGTACAGGTTTGGGCGAAGTGTATCAATACATCATCCATCCCAAAAAAGGAAGCGAGAAAAAATACGATGCCAAAGAATTGCGCACAATGCAGGATTGGATTGTAGCCCGACAATTGTACGGAACACCAGGAATTGCCGAAGTCAATAGCTTCGGTGGCGAGCTGAAACAATATGAAGTAGCCGTGAACCCGAACCGCCTTAGAGCAATGGGTGTAAGTGTTACTGATATTTTTACGGCATTAGAAAAAAACAATCAAAATACAGGCGGTGCCTACATTGATAAAAAACCAAATGCTTATTTCATTCGTGGAATTGGCTTGGTTACTTCTTTAGATGATGTAAAAAATATCAGTGTAAAAAATGACGGTGGCAGTATTCCTATTTTTATTAAAGATGTAGCCGATGTAAGATTTGGAAGTGCGGTAAGATATGGCGCAATGACTTATAACGGCGAAGTAGATGCAGTGGGCGGTGTGGTAATGATGCTGAAAGGCGAAAACAGTAACGAGGTTGTCAATCGTATCAAAGAAAAACTACCCGTTATTCAAAAATCTTTACCCGATGATATTATCATTGAACCTTATTTAGACCGCACCGATTTAGTAGGCAGAGCAATGAGTACCGTAGAAAAAAACCTGATAGAGGGTGCATTGATTGTCATCTTTGTATTGGTTATTTTCTTGGGAAATTTCAGAGCGGGATTGATTGTCGCTTCCGCTATTCCTTTAGCGATGCTATTTGCTTTAGCCTTGATGAATGTCTTTGGCGTGAGTGCCAATTTAATGAGTTTGGGTGCGATAGATTTTGGTTTAATTGTAGATGGTGCGGTAATTATTGTAGAAGCCACTTTGCATCATTTGGGTTTAAGAAAATCTAAGCAAAAACTTACACAATTGGAAATGGATAACGAAGTTTTTACATCCGCTTCTAAAATCCGTAGCAGTGCAGCTTTTGGCGAAATCATTATCTTAATCGTTTACATTCCTATCTTGACGTTGGTAGGTGTTGAAGGAAAAATGTTCCGTCCTATGGCGCAAACAGTAGGTTTTGCAATATTTGGCGCATTGATTTTATCCCTTACTTATATTCCGATGATGTGTGCTTTGTTTTTATCTAAAAAGCCGATGCACAAAGAAACCATTTCAGATAAAATGATGAATTGGTTGCAAAAAATGTATCAGCCTTTATTAGAAAAAGCCATCAAAATAAAATATTGGTTAGTGGGCATAACCGTTGCTGTATTTGCTTTTACACTATTTCTATTTGGCAGAATGGGTGGCGAATTTATACCACAATTGCAGGAAGGCGATTTTGCCTTTCACTGCATTTTACCACAAGGAAGTTCATTAAGCCAAAGTATCGAAACATCAATGCAAGCTTCAAGAATTATTAAAGAATTTGATGAAGTAAAAATGGTGGTCGGTAAAACAGGAGCCGCAGAAGTACCAACCGACCCAATGCCACCTGAAGCGACAGATTTAATGGTTATTTTAAAACCGCAAAGTGAATGGAAAAGTGGCAGAAGTTATGATGAATTGGCAGATGCTATCAATGAAAAATTAGAAGCAATACCTGGTGTATTTTTCGAAAAGAACCAGCCAATACAAATGCGTTTCAATGAGTTGATGACAGGTATTAGGCAAGATGTTGCAGTAAAAATATTTGGAGAAAATTTAGATACGCTTGCCTTGAATGCTGATAAGGTTAGTAAGGTTATACAAACAGTAGAAGGCGCTACATCTCCACAAGTAGAACGTGTGAGTGGCTTACCGCAAATAAATGTGGAATATGACCGTACTCGTTTAGCCAATTACGGCATTAATGTAGAAGACGTAAACAACGTTGTAAGTACCGCCTTTGCAGGGAAAAGTGCAGGTGTGGTTTTCGAAAATGAAAGAAGATTTGATTTGGTGGTTCGGTTAGATAGTATTCACAGAAGCAGTATTGAAGATGTAAATAATTTAATGATACCAACTTCCACAGGCAATCAAATTCCGTTATCACAAGTTGCTACGATTGATTATAAATTAGGTCCGGCGCAAATAAGTCGTGAAGCAGGAAAAAGAAGAATTGTAATCGGGTTCAACGTTGCAGGCAGAGATGTGCAAAGTGTGGTTGAAGAAATTCAACAAAAATTAAATGCACAGGTAAAATTACCACCAGGTTATTATTTCACTTACGGCGGTCAGTTTGAAAATCTGAAAGAAGCCAGCAATAGATTAATGATAGCCGTTCCTATTTCCTTGTTATTAATTTTTGTGTTGCTCTATTTCACGTTCCGTTCCTTTAAGCAAGCAGGTTTAATATTTACCGCAATTCCGATGAGCGCCATTGGTGGCGTATTGGCTTTAATGCTTCGTGGAATGCCTTTCAGCATCAGTGCAGGAATTGGTTTTATCGCCTTGTTTGGTGTAGCCGTTCTTAACGGAATTGTATTGATAGGCACTTTCAACCAATTGGAAAAAGAAGGAATAAAAGATGTTTTCAAACGAGTAATCGAAGGAACAAAAATAAGACTTCGACCTGTATTGATGACGGCAACCGTTGCGAGCTTAGGATTTTTACCGATGGCACTAAGTAGCAGTGCAGGTGCAGAAGTTCAAAAACCTTTAGCAACCGTAGTAATCGGTGGTTTGGTTACGGCAACTTTCCTTACGCTGTTCGTTCTGCCTTTACTCTACATCATTTTCAATTCAAAAATTAATTTAAAAAGAAAACCCAAAGTGAAACCTATTGCAACTATCATTGTATTGCTTCTGTCATTAACAGGCTTTACAGCAAATGCACAAACACAGCATTTATCAAGTGTTGATGATGCGATAAATATTGCGCTTCAAAATAATCAAGCCATTAAAGCTTCAGATTTAGAAATTGATGCCAGCAAAGCGTTGAAAAAAACAGCCGGAGAATTACCTAAGTTGGATATTAATGCACAGTTGGGACAATACAACAGCACCAAATTCGACCAGTCTTTTCAGGTGTCACAAACCATTCCTTTTCCGTCATTATTCGGAGCAAAAAAGGAGTTGATTAATGCTGAAATTAAAGGTAAAGAATTGCAGAAGAACTTGAGTGTTTTAGAATTAAAAAACCAAGTACGTACTTATTATTATCAAATTTTGTACTTGCAACACAATCAAAAACAACTACAGGAATTAGACAGTTTGTACAACAATTTCATAGGCATTGCAAAGCTTCGTTACAAAACGGGCGATACCAAAAAAGTGGACATCAGTACGGCAGAAGCCAAGAAAGGCGAAATCAATTTGTTATTAAAACAAAATGAAGTTTTCTTAAGTAATGCCGTTGCCAATCTGAAAACATTGATGAATACGAAAGAAGATTTTACCATATCAGGAAATGGAAATTTTCAGCCTTTACAAATTTCAAATTTGTTGGATAATGATGCAGTAGCCAATCATCCTGCTATTCAATCTTTGTATGAGGAAGCAGTTATTGCGGAAAAAACCAAAAAAGTAGAACGGGCACAAGGTTTACCCGATTTTACGATTGGGTATGTCAATCAGTCTTTAATTGGTTTTCAAAATGTGAATGGAGCTGAGAAGTTTTTCAATGGCGGAAACCGGTTTAATTCTGTAAACATCGGCATTGCAATTCCCATTACTTACGGTGCTACCAAAGCCAGAATAAAATCTTTGGATTATAGAAAGCAAGCAGCCGAAGCCAATGCACAACAGCAACAGAGAACGTTGGCAACGCAAATGCAAAATGCTTTGTTGCAATACCAGCAGGATATGAAGCAGTTCAATTATTTTCAGCAAGAAGCTTTGCCTAATGCTAAAGAAATTGTTTCAGCAGCACAATTAGGTTACAAAACAGGCGACATCGGTTATGTAGAATATCTTTTTGCCTTGCAAACCGCAACCGATATTCAGTTGAATTACCTCAAAAGTATTCAGCAGGTCAACCAATCTGTAATCAATATTTATTCATTCATCAATCAATAAGTACAAATGAAATTCAATATAAAAAAAATCACGTTGATGACAGCCATAGCTGTTTTACTATTTGCTTTTTCTGCCTGTAAAAATGATAAGAAAGCAGAAGATAAATCTGCCGAAACCAAAACTGCAGGAAAAGAAGAAGCACCACACGAGGAAGAAACGCCAACCATTGCCACACTTACCGAAGAACAAATAAAAACGGTAGGCATACAATTAGGCACCATTGAACACAAGGAATTAACAGCAACCATCAAAGCAAACGGAAATCTGAAAGTTCCCAATAACAATAAAGCCAACGCCACTTCTTTGTATGGCGGTGTGATAAGAACACTGAAAGTTCAAATTGGAGATTATGTAAGAAAAGGTCAGGTTATTGCAACCATTGCCAATCCGCAGTTCATCCAATTGCAGGAAGAATATTTGAGTACAGCAAGCAGAATTACGTTTGCAGAACAGGAATTAGCAAGGCAAAAAGAACTGAATGAAGGCAATGCAGGTGCAAAGAAAAATCTGCAAAGTGCTACTGCCGAATTAAGCAGTTTAAGAACCCGCAGAGCTTCCTTGCAACAGCAGATACAATTAATGGGCATCAATCCAGGTTCGGTATCAAACGGAAATTTAAAATCCGCATTGGTCGTAACCAGTCCGCTGAATGGTACGGTTAGCAACGTTTTTGCCAAAATTGGAAGTTATGTAGATGTTTCTTCGCCGGTTATCGAAATTGTAGATAACAGTTCATTGCATTTAGATTTACAGGTGTTTGAAAAAGATTTACCACAGGTAAAAGTTGGACAAACTATTCATTTTACTTTAACCAATAATCCTACTGCTGAGTATGATGCTACAGTTTTCAGCATTGGTTCATCCTTTGAAAACGAGAGCAAAACCATCGCCGTTCATTGTCGTGTAAATGGTAATAAAAGTGGTTTAATTGATGGAATGAATATCACAGGAATTGTAAGCCTTAATAATGTAACAACGCCTGCTGTACCAACTGATGCGATTGTAAATGCCGATGGCAAATACTACATTTTTGTACAAACCAATAAAGAAGCAGAAGCCCATCACGAAGAAGGCGAAAAAGAAGGCGACCACAAAGAGGGCGAAGAAAAAGACCATAAAGAAGATAAAACTGCTAAGAATTTTGAAAAGGTAGAAGTGCTGAAAGGCGTATCTGATATGGGTTATACACAAATTACTGCATTAAAGGAAATTCCACAGGGTGCAAAAATCGTAACTAAGAATGCTTTTTTCGTTATGGCTAAAATCGTTAATGCAGGAGAAGGAGAACACGGACACTAAAAATTGTATAAATTATGAATGATTTTCTAAGATATTACCTGCCCATTTTCTATGCTCTTGTATTGCTTTTTGCATTTGTAATACCCTCATACCGTACATACAAAAGCACGGGTATTAACCCAATTACTTTTGGAAAAGAACCCAATGCACATAACTATATTAGCAATGTGATGAAAGTATTGTTAGCCGCATTGTTTGTTGTAATACTAATGTACAGCTTTGGGAATATTTATCAATTTACTATCCCTATACCTTATTTACAAAATCTAAATATTCATTTTGTCGGACTAATTCTAATCCACATTTCTTTAATATGGATAATCATTGCGCAAGTGCAAATGAGCAATAGTTGGCGCATTGGTATTGATGAGCAAAACAAAACGGATTTAGTAACCAAAGGGCTGTTTTCTATTAGCAGAAATCCTATTTTTTTGGGAATGATTATTTGTGTGGCAGGATTATTTCTTGTCATTCCCAATGCCGTTTCCTTTTGCATTTTGCTTACTACCTATATTGTTATACACATACAAATAAGGTTAGAAGAAGAATTTCTGAAAAAGCAACACGGTGAGCAATACAAATCCTATCAATCTAAAACAAGAAGATTATTATGAGTACAGAACATAAACATATCTACGATGCCCACGGCAAGCAAATTTGCTGTTCGCCGCAGGAAGCAAAAATAAATGAAAAAGCCGATGAAAAATTGGTGCAGCAGGAAGGTGCCAAAGCCTTACCCGTTATTGAAGAAAAAACAAGAGAGCGCCACTTCAAAGGCGATGGTCATTTTCACGGTACAAGGTTCAAAGAAGAATTAGACCACGACCACAGCAACGAACATTCAGACGATGATGGACACGACCATAGCCACGATGAAAATAAGTCCACCCTTCAAATGTTCTTGCCTGCAATCATTTCATTCGTGCTATTGATGATTGCTATTGCTTTTGATAATTGGCTACCGCAATCCTGGTTTACAGGTTGGGTAAGAATTATTTGGTATGCAATAGCCTATTTACCTGTTGGATTTCCTGTAATTAAAGAAGCATTTGAGAGCATCCGCAAAAGCGATGTATTTTCAGAGTTTTTATTGATGAGCATTGCCACTATCGGAGCTTTCGCCATTGGCGAATATCCCGAAGGTGTTGCCGTTATGCTGTTTTACGCCGTTGGCGAAGTGTTCCAAACATTAGCCGTAACAAGAGCCAAAGCCAACATTAAAACCCTGCTCGACCAAAGACCCGATGAAGTAACGATTTTAGAAAATAACCAACCTAAAACTGTAAAAGCAGCAACTGTAAGCATCGGCAATATCATTCAATTAAAACCCGGAGAGAAATTAGGATTAGATGGCGAATTATTATCCGAAACGGCAGCATTCAACACCGCAGCATTAACTGGCGAAAGCAAACCCGACACCAAAACCAAAGGCGAAACTGTTTTAGCAGGAATGATAAATTTAAACACAGTTGCACAGGTAAAAGTAACCACGGCATATACCGATAGCAAGCTTTCAAAGATTTTGGAATTGGTTCAGAATGCTACTGCACAAAAAGCACCAACAGAGTTATTCATCAGAAAATTCGCAAAAATCTATACACCAATTGTTGTGTTATTAGCAGTGCTTATTACTGTTGTTCCTTACTTTTTTGTTGATAATTATTTGTTCAGTCAATGGTTATACAGAGCATTAGTGTTTTTGGTTATTTCTTGTCCGTGTGCTTTGGTTATCAGTATTCCTTTAGGGTATTTTGGTGGAATTGGTGCCGCTTCAAAAAATGGGATTTTATTCAAAGGAAGTAACTTTTTAGATGTGATTGCAGGTATTCAGAATGTTGTGATGGATAAAACCGGAACAATGACCGAAGGCGTTTTCAAAGTACAGGAAGTTAATTTGAAACCTGAATTAAATAAAGACGAAATTCTGAAATTGGTAAATGCCTTAGAAAGTCAAAGTACACATCCTGTTGCCACAGCCATTCATCAATATGTAGGAGAAATTGACAATTCCCTAAAATTAGAAAACACAGAAGAAATAGCAGGTCACGGTTTAAAAGCCAACGTAAACGGAAAAGAATTATTGGTAGGTAATTTCAAATTGATGGACAAGTTCAATATCAGTTATGATTTAGACCCAAGTACGATTGTTTACACTTTAATCGCCATTGCTTACGATGGAAAATTTGCAGGCTACATTACCATTGCCGACAGTATTAAAGAAGATGCACAGATTACAATTGACAAACTAAAAGCATTAGGCGTAAAAACTACAATGTTGAGCGGAGATAAAAGCACCGTGGTAAAATTTGTTGCCGATAAATTAGGAATTAATAATGCCTTTGGCGATTTATTGCCGGAAGACAAAGTAAATAAAGTAAAAGAAATCAAAGCCAAAAACGAAACCGTAGCATTTGTTGGCGATGGCGTGAATGATGCGCCTGTAGTAGCTTTGAGCGATGTAGGAATTGCAATGGGTGGTTTAGGAAGCGATGCCACTATTGAAACTGCAGATGTTGTAATTCAGGATGATAAACCAAGTAAAATCCCAATGGCAATCAATATCGGAAAGCAAACCAAGAAAATAGTTTGGCAGAATATCATTTTAGCATTTGGTGTAAAAGCTGTCGTTCTCGTTTTAGGAGCAGGTGGTTTAGCCACAATGTGGGAAGCTGTTTTTGCAGATGTAGGTGTAGCATTATTGGCAATTTTGAATGCTGTAAGAATACAGAGGATGAAATTTTAGAATTAAGCTTATTCTAATAATGAATAAAACTAACAATGCATAGGAAAGGCAAAAGTTATCAAAAAGTACCTCCGTACAAAAGATACAAAGCTTCTAAACCCTCAAATGGTAATTTGTTGAAGTCGAAAAAACCTTCGCTCTTTATGATACTTTTTGGGATATTTTTAGCTGTGTGCCTTATTGCTTTGATATACATAAAAATTAGACACTATTATATCTATCACTATCACTAAAAGTGGAATTATAAGTTATCAAGCAAAAACCAAAGTTTCAAAAGAGAAGCCTGAAAATGTAAATTCTTTTCAAATATTACAGTATTTAGGCTTCTCAATTATTTTTTTTAATAGATTTAAGATAAGGAATGGACAAATTCTACAAAGAAACACTCTCTAAACTGGAATTAGAAATTAGCGAATTGGAGGTTGAAGTCGATTGCTCCTTACAACGTATTGAAGCTGCCATACACCTTATTCTCGAATGCCTTTCGGAATTAAAGGAATACGTTTTGAAAAAAGGATTTAAGAATACTAATGAAGAAATCCGCTTTTTCAAATATCAGAAACCTGTTATTGTTTCAAAGCTCATCTACTACAACGCCATTTATAAAATAGAAACGAGAAGACCGTATGGGAATAAGCGCATCAGGAAATATTTTATCAAAGAACTGAAAAAGCTAAAAAGGTTCTTTGATAACAACCTTGATTTTTATAAGTATTACCGAAGCAATAATTCTTTTGTGGATGAAAAAATATTTGTACGGGGAAAACACGATATAAGGCTATGGTTAGATACCTTTTATTTTGAGGCAGACCATACTTTTTCTACTTCGCACGATTATAAGGTTGCCAAGATAATTGCCAATGATCTGATACAGGTTTATTTGGAAGACAAGTTGAATAACCTTAATCTAAAAAAGACTTCAGAAAATTCGTTGAAATGGACGGCAAGCAAAACAGCACTGACGGAACTTATTTATGCACTATATTCCCAAAGTGTATTTAACAATGGGAATACAGACATAAAATTGATTGCTAAAGCATTTGAAGATGCCTTTAATATTGAATTAGGTGATTTCTATCACACGTTTATGGAACTGAAAGCCCGCAAAATAAACCGAACGAAATTCCTTGACAATCTATGTGAAGCACTGATAAAGAAAATGGACGAACAAGATGAAAAACAGTAAGTATATATGTACACAGGCTTTATTCCTCTTGGCAAGAAGTCAGAGTAATTAAACTTAAATCGTAAATTTGTTTATTGCTTTTATATTAAATACAATGCAGGCAGTGAATAAATATGAACACACTCTTTATAAAAAATATGGTTTGCAACCGCTGCATTATGGTGGTACAAAACGAATTGGAAAAACTGGGATTAGATGCTAAAAATATAAAACTGGGCGAAGTTATTCTTTCCAAAGAAATAACATCTCTGGAAAAAGAGAATTTGTCCAAAACTTTAGAGCCATTAGGATTTGAAGTAATTGACGATAAAAAAGGCAGGATAATAGAAAAGATAAAGAACATTATCATTGACCTGGTACACCATCAGGATAGTGATGTAAAAACCAACCTTTCCGATGTATTGAGTGACAAATTGCATCACGATTACAATTACCTGTCCAATCTGTTTTCAGAGGTAGAGGGTACAACCATTGAAAAATACTTTATCGCCCAAAAGGTGGAGAAAGTCAAAGAATTGTTGGTGTATGATGAGTTGTCATTAAGTGAGATTGCGAACCGCCTAAATTATTCGAGCGTGGCATATTTGAGTAACCAGTTTAAAAAAGTTACCGGGCTAACACCAAGCCATTTCAAACAGATTAAAGAGGATAAAAGAAAACCGTTGGATAAAGTGTAAGTAAATCTTACAAATCAAATCCAAAATTTCACAACAGTACCCATAAATATAATAGCCAATTTTGTATTGTAAATTAAAGCAGGCAAATATGGCGACAAACAGAGAAAATATATACATTCCATTGGAGGATGTAGAAAGCGAACACTGTGCATTAATCGTTGAAAAGGGATTGGCACAGGTAAAAGGCGTAGAAACCCATAAAGTAGAGCTGAACAACCGAAGGGCAGCGATTACTGTAGTTAGCAATGAAACCGTAGGCGAGGCTGTTAAGGCAATTAAAGATTTAGGTTACGGAGTTCCTACGGTTAAAAGTGCTTTTCCGGTATTGGGCATGACCTGTGCATCCTGTGCGGGCAGTGCCGAAAGCATTGTGAAATACCAACCGGGAGTAGTTAATGCTTCCGTGAACTTTGCAACGGGCAATCTTACCGTGGAATATCTGCCCAATATGACCGATGCCTCCACCCTGCAAAAAGCGGTTCAGGGAGTAGGTTACGACCTATTGATTGAAGACGAAACCAAGCAGCAGGAAACGCTCGAAGCCATCCACGAAAAGAAATTCCGAACCTTGAAAAACAAGACCATTTGGGCAATTATCCTTTCCCTGCCCGTGGTAATCATAGGAATGTTCTTTATGGATATGCCCTATGCAGACCCGATAATGTGGCTCTTTTCCACGCCCGTTGTAATATGGTTGGGCAGGGATTTTTTTGTAAACGCTTGGAAGCAGGCAAAGCACCGTTCCGCCAATATGGATACGCTGGTGGCATTGAGTACAGGTATTGCGTACCTGTTCAGTGTTTTCAATATGCTGTTTGCCGACTTTTGGCATCAACGGGGACTGCATGCTCACGTATATTTTGAAGCGGCTGCCGTTATTATCGCATTCATCCTCTTGGGAAAACTGCTGGAAGAAAGAGCCAAAGGCAACACCTCTTCAGCCATTAAGAAGCTGATGGGCTTGCAGCCAAAAACGGTCATCGTGGTACAGGCGGACGGAACGGAAAAGCAGACCGCTATCGAAGACGTAAGCGCAGGCGATGTGATACTCGTAAAGCCCGGTGAAAAGATTGCGGTAGACGGCATGGTCATATCGGGCAATTCGTATGTGGACGAAAGCATGTTAAGCGGTGAGCCTGTACCTGTATTGAAAAAAGAAAAAGAAAAAGTATTTGCAGGAACGATTAACCAAAAAGGCAGCTTCCGGTTCAGGGCGGTAAAAGTGGGCAAAGAAACCATGCTTGCCCACATCATCAAAAGGGTGCAGGATGCACAGGGAAGCAAAGCACCCGTACAGAAACTGGTCGATAGGATTGCGGGCATCTTTGTTCCCACAGTGATAGGTATTGCCATCCTGACATTTACGCTATGGTTGATTTTGGGAGGCGAAAACGGGGTTGTTCAAGGTCTGTTGGCAGCCGTTACGGTATTGGTCATTGCCTGCCCCTGTGCTTTAGGCTTAGCGACACCCACCGCTATTATGGTAGGCGTTGGTAAAGGTGCTGAAAATGGCATTTTGATAAAGGATGCCGAAAGTTTGGAACTGGCCAAAAAAGTAAATGCCATCGTTTTGGACAAAACCGGAACCATCACCGAGGGAAGACCACAGGTAATGGGCATTAAATGGCTGAACAATGAGGACACTGCAAAAGAAATCCTTTTGAGCATCGAAAAGCAATCCGAGCATCCATTGGCAGAAGCCGTAGTGAAGCATCTTGGCGATGTAGCGACCACCTCTTTATCCATGTTCGACAGCATTACGGGCAAAGGCGCAAAAGCAGACCATGACAACGAAACCTATTATGTAGGCAACAAAAAGCTATTGGCAGAAAACAACATTGCCATTGCCGGAGAATTACAAGACCAGGCCGAAGAATGGGGCAAACAGTCTAAAACCGTTATCTGGTTTGCAAACAGCAAAAAGGCTCTTGCTGTAATCGCTATCGCCGATAAGATTAAGGAAACATCGGTGCAGGCTATCCGGGAAATGCAGGAAATGGGCATTGACCTGTATATGCTGACCGGAGATAATGAAGCTACCGCTAAAGCCATTGCGGAGCAGACAGGCATCAAGCATTACAAAGCCGAAGTTTTGCCACAGCACAAAGCCGACTTTGTGAAAGAACTGCAAAGTAAAGGAAAGGTAGTGGCAATGGTGGGCGATGGTATCAACGACAGCACCGCATTGGCAACAGCCGATGTAAGTATCGCAATGGGCAAAGGCAGCGACATCGCAATGGACGTAGCCAAGATGACCATCATTTCGTCCGACCTGACCAAGATACCGCAGGCAATACGCTTGTCCAAACAGACCGTAGCCACCATCAAGCAAAACCTGTTCTGGGCGTTTATCTACAACGTAATCGGCATTCCGGTAGCGGCAGGCATCCTTTACCCTGTTAACGGCTTCCTGCTCAACCCGATGATTGCGGGTGCGGCAATGGCATTGAGCAGCGTGAGCGTGGTCAGTAACAGCCTGCGGTTGAAGTGGAAGAAATAAAACAGTAAATCTCACAAATCAAACAAGAAATTACACAACAATAACTAACTGAATAGTACGGAAATTTGCATTATCAGATAACTCTAAAATTTGTAAACAATGGAAAATAAACAATTTCAATTCAAGACGAACATCAATTGCGGCGGTTGTATCGCATCTGTAAAGCCGCACTTGGACAAGGCAGAGGGCATCTGCCATTGGGAAGTGGACACGGCCAACAAGGACAAGGTACTTACCGTGAAGTCCGAGGGCATTACCGAGCAGGAAGTAATATCGACCGTGCAAAAGGCAGGCTTCAAAATAGAACCTTTGGATGCCTAAGCCAGCAACTTTTTGAAATGCCCTTTTTCCGACCGAATTTCCATGAGGTTGGGTTGATGAAAAAGGGCATTTTATCAATTCTGAAAAAAGGCGATAGGTTATTGCGTATATGGCATTATTTTTCCATATAGCAAAAAAAACGTAAAACTATATAAAAAACCAATCTAATTTGTAACTTTGTTGCGTTGAAAAATTATAGAATACATATAGGCATTTTGACATTGTTCTGTTTGGTTTTCTTTATGATGCCAAGTCAGAGCTATGCCTGTTCCAAAAATTCAACAAAGACCGAGCAGTCTTCCTGCTCAAAGGAGAAATCCAAAAAATCAGAACATAAAAAAGGTTGCAAGAGCAAATCCTGTAAAAAATGCAAAAGTGACAAATGCGGGGGCGGTTGTTCACACAGCTCTTGCAGGTGCGGTGCTTCAACCACTTCCCTAAATGTCCCAACCATAATCGAATTAAAGGCAAAAAATCACTTAGCAGCGGCTAAAAAGCACAAATTCGGTTTTAAAGAAGCCTACTATTCTTCGGGCTTTTTCTCCATTTGGCTACCGCCTAAAATAAGCTAAAACTATGGCCTGATAGCCATAGGTGTGTCCTGTCAGAAGCTGTTCCGGCTTTTGCAAATCCCCTATTTGTATCATTTATTCAAAATTTAAAACAGAAATGGGTTTATCAATCCCCCGTTTCTCAAAATGTAATTATTATGAAATCATTATCAAAAATAGTGATGGTAATCGCCGTATTACTATCATCAATAAACGGCTTCGCACAAATCAAGAATGCGAAAACAGAAACCGTAAAGATTTACGGCAATTGTGGTATATGCAAAACCACCATCGAAAAAGCAGGTAACGTAAAAAAGGTAGCCAGTGTTGACTGGAACAAAGATACCAAGATGGCTACGCTCACCTATGACGGCGACAAAACAAATCAGGATGAAATCCTGAAACGTATCGCTTTGGCTGGTTATGACAGTGAGAAGTTCCGTGCGCCGGATGACGTATATGCTAAACTGGCTGGTTGCTGCCAGTATGATAGACCAGTGAAGACGGTTGCCAAAAACAAGGAGGCGGGAATGGACATGAATGCCGGACATGGCAATCACGACCATAGCCAAATGGCAGCTAACAAAGATGCAGCCCAAAACCAATCACAGCTAAAGGCTGTATTTGACAACTACTTTTCAGTGAAAGATGCTTTGATAAAAACCGATGCGGCGACCGCATCTGCCAAAGCCGCTGAATTGGCTGCATCCCTTAAAGCAGTCGATATGAATAAGCTATCGGCAGAGGAACATACGGCTTGGATGAAAGTGATGCAGGACTTGACGGCCAATGCGGAAAGCATTTCAAAATCAAAAGATGTTGCAAAACAAAGAAGTGCTTTTGCGGCACTTTCGGGAAGCATCTACACACTGGCCAAAGTGTCTAAACAGGATACTCCCGTTTATTACCAGCACTGCCCTATGTACAACGGAGGTAAGGGAGCCAATTGGCTAAGTAAAGAGAATGCTGTTAAAAACCCATATTACGGCTCACAGATGCTTACCTGCGGCAGTACGGTCGAAACCATTAAATAACAGGTCTGAAAGCTATGGTACAGTACAATGACATGGTGCAGGCGCTTAAAGACCTAAGACAGCGTGGATACAGTATGGACTTTAGTCTGTTGCCGGACTGCCTGTTCTGTGCGTCAAGGAGCCTGAAACTAAAACCGGAGGATTTTACGGTTACGGAAACCCATAGGTTTGAAAGCCTCGACAGCAGTCCTGATAACAATGCCGTGATTTATGCCATATCGTCCAATGATGGTAAGAATAAAGGCGTACTTGTTGATGCCTATGGTGCTTATGCCGAAGAAATGACCCATGAGATGGCAAAAAAATTAAGTGCAACATAACTTTTAAAACCCCTTGTTATGAAGAACAGGACAAATTGGTATGTCATTACGGGAGGCCCATCAACAGGTAAAACTACGGTTGTGAACCTCTTGGCTGAAAAAGGATATAATACAGCCATAGAACATGCCCGGCATTACATAGAAACGATGAGCATCGGCGGAAAGACCGTAGCGGAAATCAGGGAAAATAAGCTGGAATTTCAACAAGGCGTACTGAAAATGCAGATTGAACAGGAAGCAAAGCTCGACCCGGAGGAAGCGGTATTTTTGGATAGGGCTATACCCGATGCCCTTGCCTACTATCGTTTTTTAGGGCTTGAACCGGATGCCCTGCTGAATGCTGCTTTAGCGCATGTTGATTATAAGAAAGTATTTATACTTGACAGGCTCCCGCTTGTAAAGGATTATGCGAGAACCGAAAATGAAAGTGAACAACGCCATATACATTCTCTTATAATCGAAGTTTATAAATCCCTGTCTTTTCCGATTGTACACGTGCCTGTGCTGCCACCGGAAGAAAGGGTTCAGTTCATTCTTAACAATCTATAATATTTTATGCGATTATGAATAAATACACGTGTCCTATGCACCCACAGGTGCTAAAAGACGAACCGGGAAAATGCCCGCTCTGTGGCATGGCATTGGTTCCCGTTGGCGGTGCGTCAGCTTCTCATGAACACACATCAGGACATGGGCATTCCGGGCATTCTCAACATGGCCATGCTGACGAAAACTTTAATAAACATGAGGGGCATCATACAGGCGATTTCCTCACACGTTTTTGGATAAGCCTTGTCATTACAATCCCTATCCTGCTCCTGTCACACATGATACAGCAATGGTTGGGTTTCTCCCTTGCTTTCAATGGCGATAAATATGTGCTGCTGGCATTGGGTACGGTGATTTATTGCTATGGAGGCTTACCGTTCCTAAAGGGAATGATTGGCGAGGTGAAAGCCAAAGCCATAGGGATGATGACACTTGTTGCCATTGCCATATCCGTAGCCTATGTTTATTCCGTAGCCGTTGTATTTGGCTTGCAGGGTATGGACTTCTTTTGGGAACTGGCAACCCTAATTGACATCATGCTGTTAGGGCATTGGCTGGAAATGCGTTCCCAAATGGCTGCTTCACGGGCATTACAGTCATTGGTGGCTTTGCTGCCCAACGATGTTACCGTGGAACGTGGCGGAGAAGCTGTAAAGATAAAGCTCGAAGACCTGCAAAGCGGTGAAACGGCTATCATAAAACCGGGAGAAAAAATTCCAGCCGATGGATTGGTACTGGAGGGGCTTTCGTATATCAACGAGAGTATGCTTACCGGGGAAAGTGTTCCCGTAAAAAAGGAAAAGGACGGAAAGGTCATCGCAGGCTCTATCAATGGCGATGGTGCGCTGAAAGTTAAGGTAACAGCCGTGGGAAAAGACAGCTACCTGAACAGGGTTATCAATCTTGTGCAGGAAGCGCAGGCTACTAAGTCTAATACACAGAACCTTGCGGACAAAGTTGCCAAATGGCTCACCTTTATTGCCATTGCCGTGGGCATAGGCACATTTGCCTATTGGTATGCAAGCAGTGGAGATATTGCCTTTGCGCTTGAAAGAATGGTGACGGTAATGGTAACGGCCTGTCCGCACGCATTGGGCGTGGCTATCCCGTTGGTGGTCGCCATTTCCACAACGCTTTCGGCGACCAATGGCCTGCTCATCCGCAACCGTACGGCATTTGAAACCACCCGAAAACTTTCCACCGTCATTTTTGATAAGACCGGAACGCTCACCAAAGGTTCCCATGCCGTAGAAAAGGTTATACCGTTAACAGACGAATATAATGCCGATGAGGTTATCCAGTATGCTGCCGCAGTACAGCAAAATTCGGAACACCATATCGCCAAAGGCATTATGGCTACATTGAAAGAAAAGAGCCTTGCCTTATGGAAGTCTGAAAACTTCAGCTATATGCAGGGCATAGGTGTTAAAGGTGTTGTGAACGGGAAAAATGTCGTAGCTGGCGGCCCGAATTATTTCACCGAAAACCACCTTTCCCTGCCGGAAATACCAAGCGAAATCAATCAGGAAGCCGAAACGGTCAACTTTGTCCTCATTGATGACCGGGTAATCGGCATCATTACTTTGGCAGACAGCATCCGTGAGGGGTCGGCACAGGCGATTGAGGAACTCAAAAAAATGGGCATCAAGTCCTTTCTGCTCACCGGGGACAACGACAGGATTGCTGCTGCCGTAGCCGGAAAATTGGGTATGGACGGGTATTTGGCTAATGTGCTTCCGCACAACAAGCAGGAGAAAGTAAAGGAGTTTCAGGCAAAAGGCGAAATCGTAGCAATGACTGGTGATGGTGTAAATGATGCACCTGCACTGGCACAGGCAGATGTGGGCATTGCCGTGGGTTCCGGTACGGACGTGGCTGCCGAAACAGCGGATATCATATTGGTAGACAGCGACCCGAGGGATGTGGTCAAACTGATTGACTTCGGCAAACTTACCTACAAAAAGATGGTACAGAACCTGATATGGGCGGTTGGCTACAACGTGGTGGCAATACCGCTTGCGGCAGGCGTACTCTATCCGAATTTTGTTTTAAGTCCCGCTATGGGTGCTGTGCTGATGAGTGTAAGCACCATTGTAGTGGCTATTAACGCAAGTTTTTTAAAAATCAAAAAATAAATAAAAATGAAAAATCTAACATTATCAATCATTGCTGTTATCATGGCATTTGTAACAGTATCATGCAATCAGGCATCCAACAAAAACGAGCAGTCTTCAAGTGATACTGCTGTTGTATCACAAGAACAGTCAGCTTCCCAACCAAAAGAGGATGATACGGTAGCTGCGCCCGTTGTGAGTGAAACTCCGAGCGGTCAGGAAGCAAAAGCAACAGGAAAAGAAGAAGCAAAAAACTTTTCTATTGCGCCCATAGTTACCGATTATCTGTCCTTAAAGAACGCCCTTATTTCGGACGATGACAAAGCTGCCGCCAGTTCAGGGAAAAAGCTGTTAGCTACCCTGAATAAAGTGGACATGAAAGCCGTTCCTGCCGATAAGCACAAAAAGTACATGGACATAGCGGACGATGCTAAAGAACACGCAGAACATATCGGGGAAAATGTCGGCAACATCCACCACCAGCGGGAACATTTGGCCTCGCTTGGCGAAGATTTGAAAGACCTGATTGATTTGTTCGGTACATCGCAAACATTGTATCAGGACCATTGCCCGATGTTCAATGACGGTAAGGGTGCTGTTTGGTTCAGCGAAAACAAGGAAATCAAAAACCCTTACTACGGTTCTAAAATGCTGACCTGCGGTAAGGTGGGAAAAACAATTAACAGCAAATAAAATTCAGGGTTATGGAAAATATGCAAAACAGTCACCATGCGGGTCATTCCTCGGAGCATGGCACGAACAATACAAAACATGCTTCGGCCATGTACAAACGCTTTGCGGTGATGGCTGTAGCCATGTTCGCAGTGATGTATTTTATCATGTACGCCATGATTGACGGGTGGCAGAACCTGATACCCAATATCAACAATTTGTACATGACCCTGCTGATGACTTCGGCAATGCTGCTTATCGAATTAGCGATAATGAAAGTAATGTACCCCAACAGGAAGATGAATTGGGCGATAGCCATCATCTCGGTTGCTGTTGGCATCTTTTCATGGTTTGGTATCAGGGAACAAATCAATGTCGGGGACAAGCAGTTTGCAAAGGGTATGATACCCCATCACGCAGCAGCCATATTGATGTCCGAAAAGGCACACCTGACCGACCCGGAACTGATAGAGCTGCAAAAAAATATACTTAAAACCCAAGCGGAAGAAATTGAACTAATGAAGCGCAAGCTAAAAGAGTTTGAAGAAAGTAAATAATAAAATTTAAAAAAACAAGTTTGGACATGAACAAAATAATAATTGGCTTTATTTCCTTATTAACCCTGCTATTCACCGCTTGCGGTCAGGCGGGGTCAAATAAGGATGAAGCGGAACAGCAGCATTCGCATGCAACTCCGGAAAGCAACGGACATACTACCCAAATAGGTGAATTGGTTCCATCGGATGAAGTCTGCATGGTCAACGATGCCTATATGGGCAAAAGGCAGTTTGACGTAAAATTTGATGGTAAAACCTATTACGGATGTTGCGAAATGTGTAAGGAACGTATTCCAAAAGATGCGACCGTGCGGATGGCGATAGACCCCTATTCCCATAAGCAGGTAGACAAAGCTAATGCGGTGATTGCTGTGACAGGAAATAACGGTGAAGTTTCTTATTTTGAAAACAAGGAGAATTATGCCAAGTATGTGAAAAAACAGTAGACACAAAAAGATGAAGCCACAATAAAATAATTATGACCATAAAGAAGAAAATCATATTGGGGCTGGCTGTCGTCCTGATTGCCATACAGTTCTTTCAGCCCTTACGGAACCAGGCGGTTGAAGTGCCAGCCACCCATATCGAAAGGGTGTACACCGTACCCCAAAATGTAAAGGCTATCCTTGTTCAGTCCTGTTATGACTGCCATAGCAACAATACCCATTATCCGTGGTACAGCCGTATCCAGCCCGGCGCATGGTACATGGCAGAGCATATAAAAAAGGGGAAAGAGGAACTCAACTTTAGCGAATTTGGCGAATATTCTGCCCGCAGGCAGCGTAACAAGTTCAGGGCTATGGCGGGGCAGGTCAAGGACGGGGAAATGCCTTTGTCGTCATACACACTCATCCATCGCAATGCAGTATTATCACCGGAGGATAAGCAGGTTTTGATGGCATGGTTTGGCACAATGGAAGACAGCATTAAATAAAATTTTTCAACGAATGAACAGATATAAAAAAATACCCATAAGAATACTGCAAACAGTGCTGATACTGCTTTGCACCCAAACGTTGTTTGCACAGAAAGTAGTGCATTACGACCTGTATGTAAAAGATACCCTTGTCAACTATGCAGGTAAGCAAAAGCGGGCGATTGCCGTAAACGGGCAAATCCCCATGCCCACCCTTACCTTTACCGAGGGCGACACTGCCGAAATAGTGGTGCACAACCAATTGAAAGAAAGCACATCACTTCACTGGCATGGTGTGTTCCTGCCCAATAAAGAAGACGGTGTGCCCTGGCTTACACAAAAACCCATCGCACCGGGCACAACCTACACCTACCGTTTTCCGATTATCCAGCATGGTACGCACTGGTACCATTCCCACTCAGGATTGCAGGAGCAGATTGGCATGTACGGAAGTTTTATCATGAAGAAAAGAAGCGATGATAAGACATTCAGAAAAGGAATTGACGATTTGCCGACCGTTCCAATTATATTAAGTGAGTGGACAAATCTTAACCCCGATAATATCAACCGTATGCTACACAATGCAAATGATTGGGCGGCCATTAAGAAAGGCGCAACACAATCATATGTTGAAGCTATTAAGGAGGGAAAATTAGGGGTAAAGGTAAAAAACGAGTGGAAGCGGATGCTGGCGATGGATGTCAGCGACGTTTACTATGATAAAATCCTAATAAATGGTAGCCATAGCACCGATTTGAAAACAATTGATGGTAAAAAGCTAAAAGCAGGCGACAAAGTCAGATTGCGTGTTTCCAATGGAGGGGCGTCTTCATATTTCTGGCTACGGTATGCTGGAGGAAAAATTACAGTATTAGCGAATGATGGGAATGATGTTGAGCCTGTAGAGGTGGACAGGTTAATCATTGCCGTTTCTGAAACTTACGATATTGTAGTGACTATCCCTCAAGATGGTTTGGCTTACGAGTTCTTAGCAACAACCGAAGACAGGACACAATCTGCGAGTTACTTTATAGGTGATGGGGTCAAACAGCTTATTTCTCCACTCCCACGATTGAAGTATTTCGAGGGGATGAAGATGATGAACGATATGATGAAAATGAATGGCGATTTGAACGATATGGGCATGAAGATGAGCCTTAACCAAATGGACATGAATGTAGTGATGTATCCCGAAATTACTGGAGAGGCAAAACCAAAAGAAGACCATAGTCAACACAATATGAATATGGAAAATGATCCCAACCGTTACAATGCAAATGCTTTGGGAGAAATCAAAACGCTGAATTATGCAATGCTACAATCTCCTTCCAATACGGAACTTCCTAAAGATGCGCCAGTAAAAGAATTGAAATTTACCCTTACCGGAAATATGAACCGTTATGTGTGGAGTATGGATAATAAAATACTTTCAGAAGTTGATAAAATACCTGTAAAAAAAGGAGAAATTCTACGAATTACCATTCATAATAACTCAATGATGCGGCATCCAATGCATCTTCACGGATTTGATTTCAGGGTGATAAACGGAAAAGGCGAAAAATCGCCGCTTAAAAATGTGTTGGATATCATGCCTATGGAAACAGATACCATTGAGTTTTTAGCAAATGAGGAAGGTGATTGGTTCTTTCATTGCCATATATTATATCACATGATGGCGGGAATGAACAGGGTCTTTGAAGTTGGAGACTACAATAACCCCTATCTACCCGATAAGGCAAAAGCCTATAAAGAATTGCAAAGAGAAAGTAATATGCCTCATTTTATGGCACAAAACGATTTTGCAACCAATGGTAATGATGGAGAAGCTATGTTAATGAATGCACGCTACCAATTAGGAACAGAATGGCGTTTAGGTTACAATGATATGCACGGCTACGAGGTAGAAACACATTTAGGTAGGTATTTGGGCAGAATGCAATGGTTTATGCCATTCATAGGTTTTGACTGGCGTTACCGCAGACTCGGTATTGATGAGCACGAAAAGAATTTGTTTGGGCAAAGAAATGAGAAAGACACCCGCAGACAGTTTAGCTTAGGATTTATCTATACGCTGCCGATGCTGGTCAATTTTCAGGCAGAAGTATATCATGATGGAATTGTGAGATTGCAGTTAATGCGTGAAGATATACCAATTTCAAAAAGACTAAGAGGTGGTTTTATGGTGAATACCGACTTAGAGTATATGGGAGAACTTAGGTATATCATTAATAAGAATATAGGTATACGTACCCACTATGATAGCGATATGGGCTTTGGTGTGGGGCTGGCATTGACTTATTAAAATTAAATAACTAAGGGTTGTAAACTGCATAACCGTAAAAAAATATCGGTAAAAAAAAGGAGGTGATGCAGGTGTAATTCGCAAAGACTAACCTGCATCATACTACAACCCTTTAAAGTATGCAACAAAAATCTATCTATCGTTCCATCATCAATACGGTAGAGGTTGAATTTTTTTAAGCAGTAATTGCATCATAAGCTAATACGAACAGTGTTAGCTTTTCTGTATTAACCAATAATATATTACATCAAAATGAAGCGAATGGATAAATTTTACAATGAAACATATCTTAAATTGGAAACTGCAATCCAGGAACTGGAGATTGAAACCGACTGCCCCATAAAAAGAATTGAAGCCGTTATACACCATATCATACAAAGCCTTGCCGACTTAAAGGACTTTGTACTGAAAAATGACTTTAAGAATATGGAAGAAGAAATCCATTTTTTCAAGTATCAGAAACCTGTTATTGTTTCAAAGCTCATCTACTACAATGCCATCTATAAAATCGAAACAAGAAGACCCTACGGGAACAAGCGTACCAAGAAATATTTTACCAAAGAACTGAAAAAGCTAAAAAGGTTCTTTGAAAACAACCTTGATTTTTACAAGTATTACCGCAGCAATAATTCTTTCGTTGACGAAAAATTCTTTGTGCGTGGCAAGCACGATATAAGGCTGTGGTTAGACACATTTTATTTTGAAGCAGACCATCGTTTTTCTACTTCACACGATTATAAGGTTGCCAAGATTATTGCCAATGACCTGATACAAGTTTATTTGGAAGACAGGCTCAATAACATCAATGTGAAAAGGGGTTCGGACAATTCATTGAAATGGACGGCAAGTAAAACGGCACTGACGGAACTCATATATGCACTGTACTCCCACGGTGTATTTAACAATGGGAATACAGACATAAAATTAATTGCCAAAGCATTTGAAGATGCCTTTAATATTGAGTTGGGTGACTTTTACCACACGTTTATGGAACTGAAAGCCCGTAAAATAAACCGAACGAAATTCCTTGACAACCTCTGTGAAGCACTGATTAAGAAAATGGACGAGCAAGACGAAAAGTAAGCGCATCACAATACGCCACGGGGCAAATGAACACCTTTTGTCCGTATAATGCTTTCCTGAACCTTTGAGGCTTCTTTCAGCTTCTCTGCCTGCTCCGGAGCATCTTGTTTGGTTTCAGGCGTAATAGATAGCTGTATCTTTCTTTCCACGGCTGCCAGTTCCGTTTTAAGTTCGCTCAATCGGCTTTCCTTAGACCAAGTACCGTTAACCACTTCCTGAAGTATAGGCAGGTCTTTTTGGATTTCAGCGATTTTCTCCTGCTCCTGCTTCACAAAGCCCGGCAGCTTTTCCAAAGCCTTCAAAAAATTCATTGCGGCAGTTTCGGGGTCTTTTGCCATTATACCATTGTTATAGGTGTATTTGATATTGCCCTCGCCCTGTACCAAAAAGCGGTTTACCCGAATATCCGAACCCTCTTTTTCCGACATTTCAGTTTTTACCAACAGCGTAAAACCATACAAGCTGCCTATCTCTTCATACTGACCTGCGGTGCGGGCTTTATCTGCAATCTCGTTTAGCTTTGCACCAATTTGTTTCGGATTTGCATTGGGTGGCAAACCATCCAACAGCACAGGGTTGTCGATTGTACCGTCCGAACGCTTTTGCAGGCGTTGCTGTAAGTTTTCCCAGTCGGTACTCATCCGGTTCAAACGGGATTGAGTGCTTTGCAGCATTTCCGTATAATCCTGCACCTTAAATTTGGCACTGGATTTAGAACGGTTGAACGCCTGCTTTTCGCTTTCCAGTCCGGCAATCTGTTTTTCCAGTTTGGCTTTATCCAACAGGTCTGTATTTCCTGATAAGATTGCCACGTATTCGGAGAAGTTCATTCCCGATTTTTCGTCCATACTTCCCTCGTCAATCGTTCTTTTGGTCAGGTTGTTGGTCTTTAACTGGTCGATGAAAAGCTGCTTGTTATACAGCAGGTTGAACTTATAACTATCCAAAGATTTTTCAACGGCATATATAATCACAGCCACTTTATTATCGGCAAAGAATTTGGCAATCTCATTACCTTTACGAATTGCCCGCCCATCCCTTTGGGCAAGGTCAGACGGTCGCCACGGTGTATCTAAATGATGAACGGCAACGGCTCTTTTCTGTGCGTTTACGCCAGTTCCGAGCATACTCGTAGAACCGAAAAGCACACGGATTTTGCCCTCGTTCATTCCGTTGATAAGTTCCCTGCGTTGCTTATCATTTTTCGCTTCCTGAATAAACCGTACTTCATTCGCAGGTATGCCGTGGTCTTCCACGAGCTTGCGTTTAATTTCCGAGTACACATTCCATTCGCCAGGCTTGTAGGTTCCCAAATCGGAGAAAACGAACTGTGTTCCTTTCTGTGCATTAAATAGGTTGTAATACTTGGCGATGTTTGCCGCACAATGCGAAGCCTTGTTATCGGGGTGGTCTTCATAAATACCACTTACCATACGCATATCGAGCGACATCTTACGGGCGTAATCCGTAGCAATGAGCATCTTTGCTTTTTCTTCGCTGGGACTTAGCGGCGGTCTGCCCAACAGTTCTGCATTGCCTGTTTTGGCAAACTGCATCAGGCTTTGGATAAACGCTTCTTGGTCGGGCGTTGGCGGTATGTTGTATAGCACCTCGTTTTTGATGGGGCGGTCAATACCAATATCCTTAGCCGTTCTGTAATCCGTGATTTCAGAATAGAACTGTGCCAGTTCCGGCACTTTGATAAAGTAGCGGAAACGCTCTTTTGCTACAATATTGTTAGCTACCGAAAATTCATAATCGGTCGTTTTCCGTGCATAGATAGCTGCCCACGCATCAAAGGAATGAATACCCTGTTTTTCCAATGCACGGGGGCGCAGGTATTTAAACAGCAGGTACAATTCCGTTAATGAATTGCTGATGGTTGTACCCGAAAGAAAGGTTGCACCCATATCCGCATTGGTACGCTCTTGAATGGTGCGGATTGCAAACAGCAGGTTCAGTGCCTTTTGGCTGCCGTCCACGTTCCCCAGTCCGGCAACCCGTGTATGACGGGTGTTGAACATCAGGTTTTTGAACTGGTGGCTTTCGTCCACAAACAAATGGTCTATGCCCATCATCTTAAAGTCCACAATATCATCCTTACGGTTTTCAATATCGTGTTGCAGCGTTTTCAGCTTTACTTCAAGATTTTCTTTCCGCTTGATTACCCCGGCGAGCATTCCCCTTGTCACTTCCTTGCCCTGCGATTTCAGGGCATCGAGATTGCGCTCTACGCTGTCCAGTTCTATTTCGAGGATTTCCTTTTGTATTTCGGGCGATTGCGGTATCATTCCGAACTGGTCGTGCGTAAGTATCACGCAATCCCAATCATTATTTTTAATATCCCCGAAAATCCGCAGGCGTTTTTTCGGCGTAAAATCATCAATACCCGGATAAAGGATTTTGGCGTGTGGATAGGCTTTACGGTAGTCTTCGGCAATGGCAGGTATATTTGCTTTCAGCCCGATAATCATCGGCTTATGGGCTAATCCCAAACGCTTCATTTCCTGCGCTGCGGTACACATTATCAGCGTTTTTCCTGCGCCTACTTCGTGGTCGCAGATAGCACCGTTGTTCAGCTTTATCATCCAAACGGTGTCCTTTTGACTTGAATACAGGTCTTCAATGCCTGCTCCCTTGCGGTCTAATCCCGGAAATTCCTGATGGCTTCCGTCATAGTTTGGGCGAACGAAACAATTAAAGGTATCGTTGTACTGGTCGGTCAGCCTGTTTTTAAACTCATCGTTCTGTGCGTGTAGCCAGTCGGTAAAGGCGGTACGGATTTCGTCAATCTTGGTGTTCGCCATTTGTATGGCTTCCATATCCCGTACTTTAACCTCTTGGTCGCCAACCATTACTTTTTTGGTAATATCAGGCGTGGTATTGACAAGGGCGTGTTTAAGCAGGGCAATACCGTCAAACGTGCGGCTTTCCGCTTTGACCGCATATTTTTCCCAAATGTGCATATTGCCCTGATGACACTTTACGGAAAAGTCGTCGGAGCTTTCGGAGTAATGAACCAGTACATCCGCATCGAACAAATGCGAAGCGAAACGGGCATAAATTCCGGTAGGTATCCACCGTTCGCCGAGGTTAAAATCCAGTTCCTCAAATTCGATACGTTTTGGTCGGGCTTCCTCTAAAGCGGTAAGGCTTTCTTTGGCTTCGGTATCATCGGGATAGTTTTCGAGATAGGCTCTTACTTCATCTGCTTTCTCCACCACGTTGCCTGCAATCCAACGTTCGGCTATTTCATATTCCTGTTGTAGCGGATTGTAGAACAACCGCCCGTGCAGGGCTTCTTTCAGGGTATCGGCAGGCAGGCTGCTGATTTCGGACATAAAGTCCAAATCCACATTTCCGTATTTGTTCAGGGAGGCAGCTAAAGCCTCTTCGGGATTGTCGGTTGCTAACGTGGTAGTAGAGAAACTGACCGGACGGCTGAAAATATCCGCTTTATGGATTATGCCGCCAATGACACGCTCCAGATAGGGGATTTCTTTACCTGCACTGTCTGTTTTTATCAGCTTGGCATTGTCGGCAGTATTGAGATTGCCGTATTTTTTGGTAAAGGCATCGTACAGCAGGTTCAGGGTTTCCCGTTCTTCCCTGTGTTCGGTCTGTTTTTCAGCTTCTTTTTGGTACAGGTTGATATAACTGTCCCTTACGGCTATGTAGGCTTCGGCTCTTGCTTTCTGTGCCGACGGCAATTGCAATGGATGAAAGATAGCTTTTTTGTCTTCCTTATCCACCTCTTGCAAATAGCCGACCCAACCGTTATCCACCACAAGGCAATCATTCCGGTGGAATAATTGCAGTTCGCCGCTATACGGAGCAGGTTCAGGAACGGTGTTAATATCGGTAACGGGAATGGCAGTCTTATCAGACTGGCCATTGCCGTTTATTTGTGAAAACAGGTCGCCGATGGCTTCCTGTTTTTTGCTGTTTACTTGGCTTTTTCCATTGGTAGCACCATTGGATTTTAGCGGTGTATAAGGTTGCTGCCTGGCACTGCTGAACAGGTCGGGTTGACGACCTATTGTGCCTCTTCTTTTATTACTACTTTGCCTTTTGTTTTGGGTAGTTCTTTTAGGTGGAGCAAGCACCATTACAGGCTCACCCGCACTTTCAAACAGGTCAAAAATGCTTAGTTGTTTTAGTTCCTGTGGGCTTTCCTGATGGACTACCGGAGTGGTTATAAGCTGCGGTTTTTGCTGAACGATTGCAGGGTCTATGACCGGAGGTGTAACCTTTGGTTCAATCGGAATTTGTATCATAGGCTCATCATTGCGTTCGCCTTTGTATAAATTCAAATTCAGATGGTTCCCAAAATCTTCGGAAAGCATTTGTTTCAAATCTTTGGCAATACCCTCAACACCGTCTTTATGCGTATAGATTAAGGCAGGTTGACCGTATGGGTCGGTATCTAATTTTTGGTCGGTATGGATAATTCTTGTACCGTCCTGAAAGAGCGCATTGCCCGGCGTATTGTATTCGGTTGGCTTGCTTTGGCAAAACAGATCTTCCCTGTCGGTCAGATTTTGTTTTGCCGTATTTTTTTGCAGGATAATCAGGTCGCTGCCCACTTCCGTACCTGCATATTCGGTAAACAGATTGTTGGGCAGTCTTACAACCGAAACCAAATTATTATCCTGCATCAACGCCCTGCGTATGGGTTCGTTCTTAGGGCTATTCAGAATGCCCTGCGAAGTGATGTAAGCCAACAAACCACCCTCACGGAGCATATCAGCACCTTTCAGAAAAAAGTAATTGTGTATGCTTCGGGCAGCCTGTTCCTTTGCGCTGTTTCTGCTGCGTGAATAAGAAAGGTCAAATACAGAAGTATCGCCGAACGGTATATTACTGGCGATTATATCATAGTTGTTTTGTTCCCTTTCGGGAATTTTCTCAAAACCGTTGATACGGATATTGCTTTCGGGGTAAAGCTGCTTTAAAATCTTGCCTGTAAGCAAGTCTTTTTCATAAGCGGTAACACTGGCTTTCTGATTTTCCGAAAAGGATTGGATGAATGAACCGATACCTGCGGAGGGTTCGAGGAATTTATCAATGTGCAGACCATTATCCCGCAAGGCAGATGAAATGGCATCTATAACCTTTGGCGGGGTATAAAAAGCCGTCAGCACGGAACTTTTCATACTGTCCACATACCTGCGGTATTGCTTATCGTCTTGGGAATTGTCTTTGAGGAGTTGGTGGAGTTCCTGCGTGAGTGGAAAAAGGTCGTGTTCTGTTTTTCTCCAATGATTGATGTCTATTTCGTTTTCTACGGCGTTCAGAACGAACTTAAGACCGCCAAATCCGCTGTATCGCATCATTAGCAGTCTTTCTCCTACGGTGGCTTGCCGTTTCTCCTTTTCCAGTTTAAAAACAATTCGCAGGGCATCAATATTCTGTTGGAGATGGAACCGCTTACTGAAGCCCATTTTCCTCAATCCATATTGAGATGGTTCCGGTCAGTTCGGTATAGAGTAAATCAAACTCATTTCCGTTGGCGAAATCATCAGTTAATTCATATCCTGCGAAAACAGGCTCACAAACGGGAAACATTTTAAGGGCGAACGGTCGCAGTTCCTCGTCTGCCATTATGGTATCAAATTCATTGCATACCACTTTGAAAACCGTGTCGAACTTGGAGAAGTGCAAGCCCTCAAAAAGTATGTAGTTGGCTATTTCGTCGCATTGCTCAACGGCGTTTCCCGAACGGAAAGCACCCTCATAAGCATTGGCAGCCCACGAAGACCGTTGGTCAATAAATTTTTGGTCGTGTGCCTTTTCGGGAAAGCTGCTGTTTAATAATTCTTGCAGTCGTAATCTGAAATACGACAGGTCTTTTTGCTGTACATCCATACTTATTTTGATTAGAATTTTACTTAAATCCTAAATTATAAGCAGGAGCAAATGCCTTTGATAATGTTGCAGCGTTTGGCTTTGAAAGGCAGGATTTGGCGTAAACATAATAGGCGAGGCAACCGAATACAGATTGGTTTTGATTAAATTTGACGATTAAACAATATGGTGCAGAATATGGCTAAAAAGGATTTTGAGAATAAGAAACCAAACAACATTACAGAATATATAAGCCTTGCAAATGATATATCTGACTACCGGAACAGATTGAAAGCAATAGACTACCTTTCAAAGTATAAATGCTTTGAAAGCAAAAAGGAATTGTATCGTTTGATGAAAACGGAGAGAATATTTGAAGTTAAAGAGCAAGCCTTTAGAGCATTGCAAAATTTTGGCGAAGATGTTAGATTGACAAAAAAAAAGAAAGGAAAGTCAGTTAAAACTATAAATGATAAACTTTTGATTTTGCACAATTCATTTAATGGCGACCCTTATACACTAACAGATTTCAAGATAAAGTTTAAAGATTTATATCCTTACGTTTATGATATTTATAATTATGAAAAAAAATCAAAGTTTGACAGCTTTATAATAAGCTCCATTAAGACATTTGCAAAAAATAAAATAAAGCACAATTATTCCATCAATATCAGTTTTGATGCTCCTGACATATCACTTTCTCAGGAAGTTTTTGAAATGGAATATCAAGGAAGTTCAGATACAAATGATGAGTTAGTTATTGAGGATGATAAATTAACCATTAAGTGCAATAGAACTGCAAAAATCAATCTTATAAACATTGTTTTTTCAGAAAGCAGTTCTATTCATAATCAGATTATAAAATCTCTGATTTACTATTACATCCGAGTAAACCGCTTTGTTCCTATAAAGAATATCTCAGTTAACCGAATAAAGCAAACAGGAGAAGAAACAATGCTTTCTTTGCCAACAGCAAAAATTGGTATTGAACAGATATTGAACGATAATTTTCAAGGTGTTGATATTCCAAATACCAATATCAACGACATATTTAAGGTTAATGATAAATCTAAAGCAATACAATATGCTTTAACCTATCTTTTGAAGTCGAAAATTACCAATGAAGAAAGTGAGCGATTTGAAAAATTATGGAAGTCTTTTAATTCTATTTATTATTACTTTGGAAATGGTGCAAACGAAAATGAATGCCACCGCTTAATGCGAAATTTTATACTTACCAATCCAACATTATTCTCAAAATCATTGCATAAAGCAAGAACGATTACAGCTAATGAACTTCGGGGAAAAGTTCGTTTTTATGAGCTATTAAGTAACGATTACGATACCAAAGAAAAGATAGTTGCTTTTATTGCTTTTATCTTCAGGTATCAAAATCATATTGTTTGTAAAAACCTACTTGATAATATCAGTTATTTTGAAACTGATTTAAAAGATATTTTCAATCTGGATAAAGTTGAAAGCAAGTTTAATAAGTTCGACTATATCAAAGACCTTTATCACAACAATAAGTCTTCAACAGACAGCGAAATAATCTTTAAGAAGATTAAAGATTATTTGGAGGATAAAGTTAAAAACCCCGTAACAAATACCGAATTGGAAATTATTGTCTTCATCTGTATTAAATACTGTTACTATCTACGGAACAAGATATTTCACGCAGAAAAGCAAGATTTAACTTTTAGGTTTGCTAAAAACAACCTGATTTTTGAATTAGAATGGGTAAATGGAATATTGGAAACCCTAATAGTCGAATTAATATCTGTTAATTCAGGCTGGACAAGGAAAATTTAAGTTTTTAATCCCTGTCAAAATATGAATTAAATTAAGCTCTATTTAAAATTTGAAGCATCCTGCCGACTTCAATATCCATTCTTGAAAAAGCAAACCATTTTTTGCCCAGGTCTTTGAGCGATGCGCCTATGTGGTAGAGTTCTGTATGGTCAATTATCAAAAAACGGTCGTGGGCATCTGCAAAAACCTCAATATCTACCGGAGGATATTGGCTATTGTAGCGTTGTAAATCCAACCTTAGCTGATTGCTGATGTTTTTGGTAAGGATTGTAGCAGCTACATTGTTCTTACGCTTACCCAGTAAGGTAAGCACCGTATCGTCCACGTAATTATCAAGCAGGATAATGGAACTTTTGGCATTTCTGATAATATCGGAAACAAAGGTATAGGCATCAAATACCTGCCCGTTGTAGAAAATACCTTTTTCGCTGTGCAGCTTGTCACTTTCCAAAGCCTTAAAAATCTCTTCAAATTTTTGGTCGGCTTCCAGTTGCTTTAATTCGATATTATCCAAACGATGAAACAAAGAAGCATTGCTGATAAGCATACGCCGCATTTCTACAAAGGCTTCCATTATTTCAACACTCATTTTAACGGCTATATCAGACCGGAGTATGGCAGATGCCATTGCAACACCTTGTTCGGTAAAAACATAGGGCAAATAACGCCTGCCGCCGTAATTTAAACTTGAGGTTCCAAATTGGAACCTCAAGTTTTCAACTTCCTCTTCGGTCAGTTGAAAGCAGAATGATACGGGAAAACGCTCAATATTTCTTTTAACGGCTTTGTTCAGGTTCTTTGTTTCTACCTGATATAAGGCAGCGAGGTCGCTATCCAACATTACCTGTTTGCCCCGGATGGTATAAATGAGGCTCCTGATTTCTTTGGGTATGATTGACGGTTTATTTTCCATTACGCTTACTGCTTTTGTTTTTCTCAAACTCAAAGGAACTTTCGGCATTTTCTTTCAGTACGATATAAGCATCGAATTTCTTTCCGGCTTTGCTCGTCATTCCTTTTATTAATGAAGTTTTGCCTTTATTGACAAGGCTTGTTACATTTTCAATACTGATTTGTACACCGCAGACGGTGCGGAACTGTATCCAGTTACAAGCCTCATCAGGACATTTCACAATCTTATCACGGATAATAAGTTGCTGACTTTTGCATTTAGGACAGGTCAGCTTGGGTTGGTTGGTGCTTGCAATAGAGGTTTGCAGCAATTCATCGGTAATGGATTTGGCATAGGTTTCCATTTCCTTTTGGAACGTTCCGGCATCCGCTTCGTTGTTTTCGATTTTCTGCAATGCCAATTCCCATTCGGCGGTCATTGCCACGTCTGCAATCTTGCGTTCTTTGACCAACTCATAAACCTGCAATCCTTTTTCGGTAGGGATTAAAGAGCGTTTATCCCGTAGGATATAATTACGGGTAAACAGTGTTTCGATAATGGCGGCTCTTGTTGCAGGCGTACCGATACCAATATTTTTGAGGGCTTTACGCTCTTCCTCATTTTCGATTTCTTTTCCGGCAGTTTCCATAGCAGACAAAAGCCCGGCTTCGGTGTAAAGCACTGGCGGTTTGGTCTGCTTTTCCAAAACGGAGACTTCCTTTATCGCAAGTTCGTCGCCTTTATGCAGTTCGGGTAGTTCCTGCACTGGCTCTTCGCCGTCATCGGTAAAACTACCTTTTATGGAACGCCAACCCGCTTCCTGAATTTTACAGCCTTTTGCCGTAAAGTCGTAGTGCAATACCTGTAATGAAACATCGGTTATTTCCTTTACACAGGCTTGTGATATGGCTTCGAGCAATCGAAGCGCAATCATATTGTAAATCTTGTTTTCGTCTGCATTGAGTACGGACGGTACTTTGTCCGTAATCAACAAACCGTGATGGTCCGTTACACGGAGGTCATTCACGATACGTTTGTTGAACCGTCCCCATTTGATTTTGGTAAGGGCTTGTTTGCAATCCTCACGGTTCTGCAAAGCCCGCACAAGGTTTGGAATTTCAGCCCACATATCTTCAGGAATGTATTTGCTTCCGGTGCGTGGGTACGTGATAAACTTTTTTTCGTATAGGCTTTGCGCAATATTGAGCGTTGCTTCAGCAGATAATTTCAGCCTTTTATTGGCTTCCTTTTGTAAGCCAGTCAGGTCAAAAAGCAATGGCGGTTGTTCTGTAACGCTTTTGGTTTCTACCGAGGTAACGGTTGCCGTTGCGCCACGCTGAATAGCTTTAAGGGTGTCATCAGCAAGTTGCTTTTCGTCCCATTTGGTTGCGGAAATACTTTTGAAATCAACCTGGGCTTTATTGTGCATTAGTTGTATCTGCCAGTATTTCTTTACTGTGAAATTCTTATTGTCGAGATAGCGTTTGCATATCAAAGCCAGTGTGGGCGTTTGCACTCTTCCGAGCGAATAGATACCGTTTCCTGCTGCAATGCTCAATGCCTGCGTAGCATTGATGCCCACAAGCCAGTCGGCACGGCTTCTGCCTTGCGCAGCCTGATACAATCCGTCAAATGCTACTCCATCTTTCAGGTTGTCGAAGCCCTGCTTTATTGCCTTTTCGGTAAGCGAACTTATCCAAAGGCGTTCAAAAGGTTTGCTGCATTTCAGGTATTCATAAATGTACCTGAAAATGAGTTCGCCCTCACGACCTGCATCGGTAGCAACAATAATGCTGTTGCTTTTATTAAAAAGCTGCTCAATGACTTTCAGTTGCTTTAATGCGCCAGTATCGGCGGTATAGCTTTTGTCTTTTTTGACCTTGCGAACGGTCAATAAAAAAGGGCTGGGTAATATCGGCAGTGATGCCTTGTCAAATCCCGAAATGCCGTAATCTTCGGGCATTCCCAGTCCTATTAAATGACCGAATGCCCACGTAACAAAATAGCCATTACCTGTCAGGTAGCCGTCCTTTTTATCGGATGCTCCCACAAGTCCGGCTATTTCCCTTGCTACGCTTGGTTTTTCTGCAATGATTGTTTTCATACTGTATTACATTTTTCTGCCTTTGGATTTTGCAGGCTTGTTATCCTGTTGTTCCTGCTGCTTTTCATTTTTCGGTGTTTGCTGCCCGGACTTCAAAGGCTCTTGGACGTTCTTGGTCGCTTCGTTGGTCTTGCCCTCCGAATTGACGGCAGTCTGCGTTTTATGGGTTTCGGCAGGTTCTACCCGTGCTTTGTACTGACCGGGAAACTCAAAATTGGTCTTTCCGGTATCTTTGTCGAACGTGATATAACCCTTATACGGTTGGTCTTTTTTGTCTTTCAGTTCAACGTATATGGTTTGTCCGGCTTTGAACTTGTTGTACTGCTCATCATCCAGTTCTTTGCCCCTGAAAGTTCTTGGAGCTTCTTGCGGTTGGCTTTGCTGATTGCTTTGTTGGGTATTCTGTTGGTTCGTTTGCGCCTGCTGATTGTTGTTGCTTTTGTCAAACAGGAACTCAACATACCGTTTGTCCGCATTGAATTGTACAGTTGCCGAAAACTCCGTTCCTTTCGAGGAAATCATACCCTCTAAATAGAGCGGTTTGCCCTCCATCAGCGTTTGTTTTTGTTCGTCATTCAGCTTTACGCCCTTAATTTCATCGGGAATTTTTATAAACTCCGTGCGCAGTGCAACCACGTCATTGGTCAGCCTGTCAATACTTATAATGGACGGCATCAGGTCGCCTGTTTTGGAGTTTACCAAATTGACGACACGCCCCATATTACCCGTTTCGAGCAGGTTTTTCTTGTCTTCGTCCGTAAACTTGTGACCGAAAAATTCAAAGTGGAGGTTAGGTTCTCTTTTGATACCGTGTATTGCCACGATAACATTGCCGTCTTCGCCTTGCTGTAAAGACAGGCGGGCATCCGTGCGGAGGATAGAGCCCCCGAGGTTGATACCTATCGGTAAAAGCTCATTGGTTTTATAACCTCGTAACAAAGGGTCGAGCAGGTTCCTTTTTTCAAGATACTCTTTGCTCAATCCGAGGTTTTTCATTGTGTCCCAATCAATCTGCTCCGGCTTGTAGCGATATTCGCTTGTTTCCGTTGTTGTTTGTGCTGTTGCCATATTATTTTGATTTTCTTGTTTTTTATCGGGTTGGGGTTCTGCTTTCACTTCGTGTTCTTTCAGCACTTTTTCGCCCTGTGGAGTGGGCTTATCTACGTGCTTTTGCAGTTCCTGCGCTTTTTCAGCAGCAACCGAGGCAGGCACTTTGAAGAAAGTAAAGTCTGTAGGGTTCTTTAACTGGCTGAAAAAATTGGAAAAGAAGTTGGAAAAGAAATCACCGCTTTTATCCACACGCATAAACTGGTTTTGATTTTTCTTCGTGGGGTCAACGGTTTCCATTTTCCCGTTTTCGTCTATACTCTTTACTGCCTGGATTTTCATTTTCTCTTTATCCAGTACGAGTAAGATGTCCGAAAGCTGTTCGGGCATTTCCTGTTTATTAGTTGTTTCTTCGCTCATAGTCTGAAAATTTTAAAATTTCACGGTCGAATGTAAAGGAAGCCTTCACTGATTTGCTTTAAGTGGCACTCAAAGGCAGCATTTGTCACTTATTGGCATCCAGTTTGGGCAAAGGCGGGTTAAAACTTTCCCTGATGAACTGATGCACATCGGACAATTTGTAATACAGTTTTCCGCTAATCGTATAATAAGGCAGCTTGCCTATGGAGCGATACCGTTGCAGGGAACGGTTACTGATTTTCAGCATTTGCAATAAGTCCTGATTATCCAGTAACTCTTCGCCGTCTATGCTGTTACGCTTCTTTTGTAAATCGTCTATGTGGTTGCCGAGAATGTCAAGCCTGTCCATTATGCGTTCCATCCACGCCACAAATTCCATTTTGTCGATATTCATACGGGTACGCTTTTAATGATTATCTGATTTCAGTTTTCTGCCTTTTTCGATATAGCTTTTGCCTTTCGCCATAAGCTGCTCCACATATTCATCGGTGGTCTGCACAGCGTTAGCGTTGAGCATATCTTTTATAGCACCAATCGTATAGTAATACTGCCCGTACATTTTTGAAAAGGCTATCTGCCCGTTGGTACGCATACGCCACAATGTTTTTTCACTGATGTGGAGATACTGGCAGACTTCGTGGTTGTTGAGCCATAAGCTATCGTAGCTTGTATCTTCCAGTTTGAGGATATATTCGCTAATGGCTTTCAACCGTTCGTTGAGGTGCTTCCACACTTCTTCGTCAACTGTTATAATGTTCATTGCACTATTGTTTAATATTCACAGTACAAAATTCAGAAGTGTGGCAGTGTTTGTCTGCCAATGCGTACCCATTGGTTTGGCACTTTTTTTCAAATTTTTTGCAATGAGAAAAACCCTTGTTTAATAAGGGTTTTAGCGTGTTTCGGTTATTTTGTAGTAGCCTTTTGCCCATATATGCCAATTGGCATATATGGGCAAAGAAAAAGCAGTACATTTTGTGTACTGCTTTCAAACACCCGTGCTGATGTTGCTAAAGGTCTTTATCCATATACTCTTCGAGGGAAATTTTGAGCTGGTCTAAAAACACCGTTCGGGAGCCTGCCCTTGTTTTCATTCGGTGGAAAGAATGATGTATATCATTCAAGGGCGTTCGGAAGAGGATTTGGAAAATCAATGCTAATTTCCTGATGCCTATTTTCCCGTATGCAATAGATTTGGAAACATACAGGGCGTAAATCAATTCTATCAGTGCATTTTGCGAGTTCGTCCACGAAATGTCTTTGTTCCCATCACCGTTTATTGAAATGGTATCGGGATTTTTTTCAGGGTTTATTTTGGTAAGCAAGAAAGTATAAAGTAATTCATTGGCTATAATATGGGCAACTTTGTTATCGTAATAAGTAGAAAAGCTAAGGTCAATTTCAAATACACTACTTTTTAGACCATCGTGGTAATTGATTTTTCCGAGCCTGAAATAACTGTGGTCACGGTCAGTTCTGCCTGCACGATAGTACCTGTAAAAATCCTCATTGGATATGCTTTCCTTGTATTCGGATTTCAGAATTTTCAGTTGGTTTTCAAAATAACTTTGGTGTATTCTCCCTGCACTTACGGGGCAGGTAGTTTCAATACGGAACACTTTATTGTAATAAATAAGTTTTCCTAAAATCTGCGGTTTAATGTTCTTGAAAAAATGGATTTCCTGCTGTTCGTCCTTAAATCCGGTCTTTAACACTTTCATCTTTATAGTAAACAGCATTTCCTTTAGGAATAAGGTCATTTGGTATGCCTCATCCGCAGTTTGCATCATTTGAGAAGACAGCTTATCTTCCTGATGTCGAATTTCCGATAATATTTTGTTCAACACGATTTCCATAGCTTAGACGTTTAGATATTGGGACTATTAGTTTCGGAACTACATCTTTGTTGATTTGTCAAAACTTGGAAATAATATTTAAACCATTATCACAGATTGCCCCCATATTGGGAAAGATTTTTTTTAATAATACTTATAATAGGATTTGGGGAAAAACGAAAAAGGGTAAAGTATGCTTCGACTTTACCCTTTTTTTTATTAAATTTGCAGTAATGATTTACAAGGTAATCAGATGAAAGCGAGTGCAGTAAGCACCATTACTAAATCGTTACCGATGGCACTTTCGGTTCTTGTAAACTACTCTTTATTAGCCACTTTGGGCTATATTAATCTTTTTTAATAAAAACATATAGAAAAATCCTTCTGATCTTATCGGAAGGATTTTTTTATTAACTTTACCTAAAATAATGATGATGAGTACAATTACCATACATACAGAAAACGAAAATCAGATCAATCTTCTGAAAGCTCTTTTGAAAGAGCTGAAAATTAATTTTGAGATTAATAAAGAAGAAAAACTTACAGAGTGGCAGAAAAAGCAATTGCTAGAGGGTATAGATGAGGCTGATAAAGGGGATTTTGTTAATAAAGAGGATGCTAGAGAAATTTTGGATCAATGTTTCAGATAAAATGGACTCGTCAAGCATTATTATCCTTTGCTGATACCCTCAAATATTGGATTGCTCATAATTCCTCCCAAACATATTCAAAAAAATTAAGAAAAGAAGTTGAGAAAAAAGAAAAACTTATCGCAGAAAATCCGAATATAGGTTCACCCTCTGAAATTGATGATGTGAAATATGTTTTGATTGATAAAAATTTTTCAATGTATTATCGGGTCAACAAGGAGGTTATTGAAATTCTTGCGTTTTGGGATAACAGAAGAGATCCGGAAAATTTGAATGTATAAAAATTAAAAAGCCCTGAAAATCAAGCTTCAGGGCTTTTGTTGTTTATTTTAAATAGCTTATTATACCATATTGAATACAAAAATCGTGCTAAAATTTAGTTTTTTCAAAAAAAAGTGTTAAATTCGTAAAATATGTTATGTTAAAACACCAACTAGTAATATGCTAAAACAACACTTACAACTCAAATTAGGACAAAAGCTGGCTCCCCAGCAAATCCAGTTAATGAAGTTGATCCAGCTTCATACATTGGAGTTTGAAGAGGAACTTGAAAGGGAGTTAGAAGAAAATCCGGCATTGGAGATCGCAAAAGAAGAATCTAAAGAGGACGATTATTCTTCTCTGGAAGATTCATATGAAACAGAAGGTACGGAAAGCATTGAAACAGATTTTGATGTAGACCAGTATCTTTATGATGATGAACCAAGCTATAAAACATCTTCCAGTAATTATTCTTCGGACGACGAAGAATTTGATAATGAAAGTCTTTTAACAGAAGGGCAGTCTTTATACGATTACCTTTTGGAACAGATTCATCTTGCCAACATCAACAAAGAAGATTTGAAGATTGCGGAATATCTTATAGGAAATCTTGATACAGACGGATATTTAAGAAGGGAAATAAAATCTATTGTAGATGATCTTGCCTTTTCTCAGGGGATTTATACCACCAAAGAAAATGTAGAAGATATTCTTGAAAATTATGTGCAGAAGCTGGATCCGCCCGGAGTAGGAGCGAGAGGTCTTCAGGAATGTCTTTTGCTTCAGATTGAGAAAAAAGTAAGTTCGGATAAAGCGGTTTCTCTGGCTGCCAATATTCTGAGACATCAGTTTGATGCTTTAACGAACAAGCATTACAACAAAATCATTCAGAAATACGATATTGAAGAAGAAGATCTGAAGGATGCGTTAGACGAAATTTCAAAATTATCTCCAAAAGTTGGCGGAAATTTCGATACTCAGACGATTACAATCAATCAGGAAATTATTCCGGATTTTGTGATTCAGGTGAAAGACGGACAGGTTATCCCGATGCTGAACAGTAAAAATGCACCTACGCTGAGAGTTTCAGAAGAATATAAAGATATTTTATCCACTTATTCTCACGATAAAAATTCTGCCGAACACAAACAGGCTGCTTTGTTCATCAAGCAAAAATTAGATGCGGCAAAATGGTATATTGATGCCATTAATCAGCGGCAGAATACATTATTGCAAACCATTACGGCTATTGTGAAGTTTCAGAAAGATTATTTCCTTACGGGAGATGAAAAATCTTTGAGACCAATGATTCTTAAGGACATTGCCGATATTACAGGCTTCGATATTTCAACAATTTCCAGAGTGGTAAAAAGCAAATATGCAGATACACCGAACGGAATTATTTATCTGAAGGATTTATTCTCAGACAGTTTAACAAATGATGACGGAGAGGAAGTATCTACAAAAGAAATTAAAACTCATCTTCAGGAAGTAATCAGCAAAGAAAATAAGAGAAAGCCTTTAACAGACGACGCTTTGGTGGTGATCTTAAAAGAGCAGGGATACAATATCGCCAGAAGAACAATTGCAAAATATCGGGAACAGCTTAATATTCCGGTAGCAAGATTAAGAAAAGAACTCTAAAAATAACAGAAAAGCATTTCAAACCGAAATGCTTTTCTTTTTATCTGATTAAAAAGGAGTCTGTTGTACACAGGTTGAAGTACAGCAGTTGAAAACATAAGGAAGTCCCTGATTATTAACATTTAAATCATAACAAGGATCCGGACTTACAAGACAAAAGCATCTTCCGCTACCTTTTACACTTTTCAACTCTTTTCTGTTTAATTTTTTTAAATTTTTCATAGTAATTTAATTCATTTGATTTTCCTACTCTATAAGCTTTTCGGATTACGCTGTATTTAATTGTTTATTTTTTCCAGTCCCAGTTCTTTTACAGAAACTTCACGCATTTCAACCTTTCGCACTTTTCCGGAGATCGTCATCGGGAATTCGTCTACAAACTTCCAGTATTTCGGAACTTTATAATGGGCGATCCTGCCTTTGCAGTAGTTTAAAAGTTCTTCTTCTGTTACCTGAAAACCTTTTCTCACTTTCACCCACGCCATCACTTCTTCTCCGAATTTTTCGCTTGGAACTCCGATGATTTGAACATCAAGAATATTCGGATAAGTGTACAAAAAGTCTTCAATTTCTTTAGGCGAAATATTTTCACCGCCACGGATAATCAGGTCTTTAATCCTTCCGGAAATGGTAATGTAGCCTTCATCATCCATTACTGCCATATCTCCGGTATGCATCCATCTTCCTTCATCCAGAACCTTTCTGGTGTTTTCAGGATCGTTCCAGTATTTCAGCATCACAGAATAACCTCTAGTACACACTTCCCCATGTTCGCCACGCGATACAATTTTTCCGTTTTCATCAACTATTTTTATTTCCAGATGATCCTGAACGGTTCCCACCGTATTCACCTGCTTTTCAAATGGAGTTCCGATAAGAGTTTGCGTAGAAACAGGGGAGGTTTCCGTCATTCCGTAGCAGATGCTCATTTCTTTAATATTCATGAGACTTTCCACCTTTTTCATAATTTCAGGAGGACATACAGAACCAGCCATGACACCTGTTCTTAAACTTGAAAAATCAAAAGTTTCGAAATTTTTTACCGCTAATTCAGCAATAAACATGGTCGGAACTCCGTAAAGCGAAGTACATTTTTCATCGGAAACAACTTTTAAAGTAATTTCAGGATCAAAACTGTCATTCGGAATCACCATACAGGCTCCGTGAGCAGTACAGCAGATATTTCCGATCACCATTCCGAAACAGTGATAAAAGGGAACAGGAATGCAGACCCTGTCTTTTTCAGTATACTTTAATCGAATTCCGATAAAATATCCGTTGTTTAAAATATTATGATGAGAAAGAGTGACGCCTTTAGGAAAACCGGTCGTTCCTGAAGTATATTGAATATTCACAGGATCATCAAACTGAACATGCTCCTCAAAACTGTGGAGTGTATCATCAGAAATATGCTGTCCGTTATTTAAAAATTCTTCCCAGTTATCATCAAAGAAAATTTCAGATTTTAAAGTCGAGCAGAACTCTCTTGCATCGGCAATCATCTGTTTATAATCGCTGGATTTAAAAGCCAGAGATGAAAAAATATGGGACATTTCAGACTGATTGATTACAAAGATCAGCTCGCTGGTTCTGTAAGCGGGATTTATGTTCACCAAAATAACTCCGATTCTTGCGGTTGCATATTGTAAAAGAACCCATTCGTAGCGGTTCGTAGACCAGATTCCGATGCGGTCTCCGGATTTTGCTCCCAAAAAGATCAAAGCTTTTGCAACGGCTGTTGTCTGATTATAAAATTCCTGATAAGTGGCGCGGTAATTTTGATGTACGCAGATTAAAGCTTCCTGATTGGGAAATTTTTCAACGGTATGTTTAAGATTGCTTCCGATGGTTTCACCTAATAATGGAATGTCGGAACTACCGTGAACATAAGATATTGGCATAGAATAAAAGATTTGGTTAAATAAAATTAACAATAATATCTTAAATTCCTGCTTTTTTCAGTTTAAATTTCCTGCGAATCGATTTCTTTTAACTGAGTTAAATTCTTATCAAGTTTTTTAATGATAATTCCATAAACCACTCTATAATACAGCCACACCATTATTACTGTAAAAACAGTGCTTATGATGATACCGGCTACAAATCCTATAAGGGTGGAGTTGGTAATCTCTACATTCTGAGTATTTAAAATGTAAAAAACAAAGATTGTGAAAATAGAGGTGAAAGTGATTAATAACGCAATATTAATTAAAATAAACGCGTTTACTGTCTTTTTAAATGTAATGATCTGAAGGATAAATTTTTTAAGATTTTCCTCAATTTTTATAACCTTGTAATTTTGATAAAATTTAAATACAAAATATGCGGTAATGGTTAAGCTCAGAACTTTTAAGACCAGATAAATATTATCGAATGTATTTTCTAATTCCGAAGTTCTCTGTACACCGAGTTTCGTAAGAATATTAATGAAAGAGTTGGATTCCTTTCCCTGAATGATGTAGAATAATCCTATTAAAGTAAAGAATAAAAATTCGAAAACACTGATCCAGAAAATATACTTCACATAATTGCGCGATTTTTTGTTGAGCATCTGAAGGATCTCATTATAATCATATTTTTCCTGAACAGGCTGTTCCTGCCATGTTTTCTTAAAACTGTCTAAATCAAATTCAGGCATATTTTTCCATCTGTTCTTTAAGGGTTTTCTTTAATCTGTTCATTTTCACACGCGCATTTACTTCGGTAATTCCGAGGTTTTCTGCAATATCCTTATAAGGCAAATCATCCAGATACATCATCACGATTGCTCTTTCCACATTGGGAAGCGTCTTGATTACTGTATACAAAAGTGATACCTGTTGCTGTTTTTCATCATCATCTTCTACAAAATCTGCATGATTAATGTCCAGTTCATTAGTTTGCAAACTTTTGCTTTTTTTTCTGAAAAGGGTGATAGCGGTATTTAAAGCAACACGGTACATCCAAGTAGAAATTTTTGAATTTCCTTTAAATGAGTCATAACTTCTCCACAATTGTAACACAATTTCCTGAAAAAGATCTTCCTCATCCTCCAAAGAATTGGTATAAAGCCGCGAAACCTTGATAATCAATCCCTGATTATCCTTAATAAGCTGCGCAAATTCCTTTTCCTTTGAAGCCAATTGGGATGTTTAATTTTTGTAGCACGAAGATATGATATAATTTGAGAATTTGAAAATTTAAGTAATTTGAAAATGAATGAATAACATCAAACCAAAATCATTTTCTTGCAGATTAAAAATTTTCAAATTATCACATTGTCAAATTTTCAAATTATCTATCTTTGCAGCCACGAGAAAATCGGCTTGTTGATTTCCCGTTTTACGGGAGGTAGGAAAGTCCGGACACCGTAGAGCAGCAAAGCGGATAACATCCGTCACCCGCAAGGGTAGGACAAGTGCAACAGAAAGGATGTACAGTTCGGCTGTAGTGAAACCAGGTAAACTCTTTGTGGTGCAATGATAAGTATATCGGTTCTTTTCAGCAATGAAAATAGGAGTTGCTCGCTCTGAAAGCCGAGGGGTAATCAGCTAAAGTTTTGCAGCAATGTAAGGCGCAGATAAATAACAGGCACTTCTTCGGAAGAACAAAATCCGGCTTATAGATTTTCTCGTGGTTTTTTAAGAGTTGGAAGTTAGAGGCTTGAAGAAGGAAGTCTTAATGCAATCATTTAAACCTCCTTCTTCAGGCTCCCATCTTCTATTCTTACTTATTTCTCGCTTTCCAGTTGTTTTTTTGCTTCTTCTAAATCTTTACGATCCTCTTCAGACAATTTAGGATACTGCAGATTCATTTTTTCCAAAGCATCAATAATAATTTGTATCGCGGCAACTCTTGCAAACCATTTATTATCAGCCGGAAGAACATACCAAGGCGCGTAATCTTTTGAAGTCTCGTTGATTGCCGTTTCGTAGCATTCCATATATTTATCGAATAAAGCTCTCTCCGGAAGATCTGCGGCGGAAAATTTCCAGTTTTTTTCCTGTTCGTTAATTCTGTCCAGAAGTCTTTTCTTTTGCTCGTCTTTAGAAACATTCAGGAATATTTTTACAATGGTCGTTCCGTTTTGGGCAAGATGCTTTTCAAAATTTCTGATGCTTTCATAGCGGTTTTCCCAGAATTTATCATCAAAATCCTTAACAGATTTCCATGTTTTTTCGCTTAAATTATATTCAGGATGAACTTTGCAGACCAATACACTTTCATAATGAGAACGGTTAAAAATTCCGATCATGCCTTTTTGAGGTAATGCTAAATAATGTCTCCATAAAAAATCATGGGTGTATTCTTTCGAAGTGGGAGTTTTGAAGCTCGTTACATTACAGCCTTGCGGATTTACTCCCCCGAAAACGTGCTCAATCATGCTGTCTTTTCCTGCGGCATCCATCGCCTGAAGTACCACTAAAAGAGACTGGCTTCCATCCGAATACAATTTCTCCTGAAGCTCACGAAGCTTTTCTTTTTCGTTTAATAATAATTGTTCCCCTTCTTCTTTAGTAAGTTTTCCTTTGTATTCTGTTAAAGCTTTTTTAATGGAGAATTTACCTTTTACCAAAAAATCGTCTGAAAAGTTAGTGTCCATATTTATTTTTAAATTATTAAAAAGATTAAAGATTAATTTTGGTCATAATTTATCAGCTAAAAACCGTTAACCATCAACTAACCTAATATAAATGTAATAAAAAAACCGCCTCCATGAGACGGTTTCGTTTATTTTAGTAGAGATTTTACCATTATGCAGCAGTTTTAGCCGCTTTTTTTGCAGCCTTTTTCGCAGCTTTCGCAGCCGCTTTCTCTTCTTTAGCTTTAGCTTTCAATTCTTCAGGAGTCAATGGTTTTGGATCCGGAGCATTAGGATCTACGTTTCCTTTGATGTAGATTACGCTTCTGCTGTTTACAGGATCGTTAGAAAATACTTCGATCATTTTGTTAAAACCACCGTTAATTGCAGTATTGTATCCTACCTTTATTTTAGCTGATTTTCCCGGCATAATAGGATCCTGGCTGAATTCCGGAGTGGTACATCCGCAAGATGCTTTTACATTCGATAAAATAAGAGGCTTATCTCCTGTATTGGTTACCGTAAAGAATCTGATACCGTCTGAACTTGGCTTTACATTTCCGTAATCGAAAGTAGTTTTGTCAAACGTAATCGTTTGTGCAGATGCAAGAGCGAAGGTTCCGAATAATGCAATTCCTGCGATTAATTTTTTCATATTCTTGAATATTAAATATGTTGTTAGATAAATTTTGAGAAACAAAGTTAAAAATTATTTTAATTCATACTTAAAATATTTTTCTTTAGACTATTTTTGCAAATTGTAAATTAAAGTAAAAGAATTTATGCAGATTTCAGAAAAGTACAATCCACAGGAAACAGAACAAAAGTGGTACAATTACTGGTTGGAAAATAAATACTTCCATTCAGAGCCCAATGACAAGCCGCCTTACACTGTTGTAATTCCTCCGCCAAACGTGACGGGGATTTTGCACATGGGGCATATGCTTAACAATACCATTCAGGATGTGCTGGTCCGTCGTGCAAGAATGCAGGGCTTTAATGCTTGCTGGGTTCCGGGAACAGATCACGCTTCCATTGCTACGGAAGCGAAAGTGGTTGCTAAACTGAAATCTGAAGGAGTCAATAAATCTGATATTACAAGAGAAGAGTTTTTAAAACACGCATGGGAATGGACTGATAAATACGGAGGAACAATTCTTGAGCAGCTTAAAAAATTAGGATGTTCATGCGATTGGGACAGAACCCGTTTCACCATGGAGCCGAAACTTTCTCAACAGGTGATTAAATCTTTTGTTGATCTTTACAACAAAGGATTGATTTACCGTGGATACAGAATGGTAAACTGGGATCCCGAAGCAAAAACCAATATTTCCGATGAAGAAGTAATCTTTAAAGAACAGAATGGGAAATTATATTTCCTGAAATATAAAATTGAATCTTCGACAGGCTCAGATACCGATGAATATTTGTCAGTGGCGACAACGCGTCCGGAAACTATTTTCGGGGATACTGCAGTGTGTATCAATCCTAATGATGAGAGATACGCACATTTAAAAGGTAAAAAAGTAATCGTACCAATTGTTAACAGAGTAATTCCGATTATAGAGGACGAATATGTAGATATCGAATTCGGAACAGGGGCTTTGAAAATTACGCCTGCTCACGACATCAATGATTACGAAATCGGACAAAAACACAATCTTCAGATGATTGATGCTTTGGATGATGACGGAAATCTGAACGATCACGGGTTGCATTACGCCGGAAAAAACAGATTCGAGGTAAGAAAGCAGATTGCGAAAGAACTGGAAGAAAAAGATCTTTTGCTGAAAGCGGAAGATTACGTAAATAAAGTAGGAACGTCAGAAAGAACAGGCGCGGTAATTGAGCCTAAAGTTTCTGTACAGTGGTTCCTGAAAATGTCTGAAATTGCAAAACCAGCTTTGGATGTTGTAATGGATGATGAGGTTAAATTTTATCCTGAAAAGTTTAAAAATACCTACAAGCACTGGATGGAAAACATCCGCGACTGGAATATTTCCCGACAGCTTTGGTGGGGACAGCAAATTCCTGCGTTCTATTATGGTGAAGGAGAAAATGATTTCGTAGTTGCAGAAACTATCGAAGAAGCATTAGAACTTGCAAAGCAAAAAACCAACAACGATCAACTGACAAAAGAGAATTTAAAACAAGACGAAGATGCTTTAGATACATGGTTCTCTTCATGGTTGTGGCCAATGTCTGTTTTCGATGGACTGCTTGATCCTGAAAACAAAGACATCAATTATTATTACCCGACTTCAGATTTGGTTACAGGTCCGGATATTATTTTCTTCTGGGTAGCAAGAATGATTATGGCAGGGTTGGAATACAGAAAAGAATTTCCGTTTAAAAATGTTTATTTCACAGGAATTGTAAGAGATAAGCAGAGAAGAAAGATGTCTAAATCTTTAGGAAATTCACCGGATCCGTTGGAATTAATGGATAAATACGGAGCAGATGGAGTTCGTGTAGGAATTTTATTAAGTTCTGCAGCAGGAAACGACCTTCTTTTTGATGAAGATTTGATGCTTCAGGGAAGAAACTTTATGTCAAAGATCTGGAGTGCTTTCCGATTGATCAATATGTGGAACCATGAAGATAAACCGGCAAATTCAACAGAACTTCAGGCAATTGAATGGTTTGAAAATAAATTAAATAAAACAATTGCTGAGATCAACGATCAGTTTGAAAAGTTCAGAATTTCTGATGCTTTGCATTTGATTTATAAATTAATTTGGGATGATTTCTGTTCTTGGTATTTAGAAGCAATCAAACCAAACTATGGAGAAGGAATTTCTAAGGAAGTTTACAATAAAACCGTTGCTCTTTTTGAGGAGTTAATAAAATTGCTTCATCCGTTCATGCCTTTCCTGACGGAAGAATTATGGCAAACAATTTCACAACGAAACGTTGAGGATGCTTTAATTATTGCGCAGCAGAAAAAGGCAGAAAGTTTTAATGAAGATATTATTAAAAACTTTGAAATCGCTGCAGAAATTATTTCCGGCGTTAGAAATTACCGTCAGACAAAAGGAATTTCTCCAAGAGAAGGTGCTGAAATTTATACCAATGCTTCAGAATTTCCTAACGAATCCGTGATTAAGAAATTGGCGAATGTTTCAGAAATTTACTTCGGAACAAAAACGGATAAGCCGAGCTTTACATTTTTGGTAGGCGCAACAGAAATTTCAATTCCTCTAAGTGAAAATTTGGATTTGGGAGAGGAGAAAACGAAAACAGAAGAAGAATTAAAATACCTGAAAGGATTTTTGATCTCTGTAGATAAAAAGCTTTCCAACGAAAAATTTGTTGCCAACGCAAAACCGGAAATTGTTGAGGTTGAAAGGAAAAAACAAAAAGATGCGCTAGATAAAATAGCCATTCTTGAAGAGAAATTAAAAAGTTTATAATAAAAGGTTTAGGTTAAGGTTGAGCTTAGAGCTTAGCCTGAACCTTCATCTTAGTCTAAATATAACATGACACACATAGAAAACATCAAAAAACTGTTCTCCAAAAACTTCGTAGAAAGTCCATTACTGGAAAGCTTTGAAGTTGGGAAAATTTATCTTTCCAGCGGAAAACTTGTTGCCTGTGATCCTCTGATTACAAATGATATGAAGCCTTTCTCAATACCATTTCCGAAAGGAGATTTTGCAGTTCTTCTGCATAAGGAAAGAGAAAGCAATTGTGTGGCGTATGCTGAAATTATTTTCAGCCAGTCTGAAATTACAGACTGGAAACTGGCGACAACAGAAGGGCAGAACGTAAAAGATCTTACAGAGGGAGAGGTTTTCGGATATCCCGTAGAAAGCGGGATGGGCTGCTTTATGGATGTGGATACGCAGAATAGTCTTAACGATTTGGAACAGAGATTGTATCGTAATAAGGGTGTTGATTTTATGGGGATCTATGAAGAATTTTTTCATGAATATTTCTTTGATGAAAAAGGAGCAATCGATCAGTTTGCATTCCTAAAACCTTCAGAAAATCATCCGGGAACTATTTTTGCATTTGAAACAGGGTATGGTGAAGGTTTTTATGCAAGTTATATTGGATTTGATAAAAATAATAATCCTGTAAAAATCGTAACAGAATTTATTGAAATTAGTTGATTTTTCATTAATTATTTTTGAAATTCAAATTTCAAGTCATAAATTTGTTAGAATCACGAAATATTAATTCTATAAGAAACACTAATGAATTTTTCCTCAGAACAGCCAAGAATTATCGTTGTAGGAAGCTCTTCGATAGATCTTGTTTTAGAAACCGAAAAAGTTCCCTGTGAGAACGAGACGGTTATTGCCCGAAAATCCGAAAGTTACTTTGGTGGAAAAGGAGCCAATCAGGCAGTTGGTGCAGCACGTTTGGGAGCAAGCGTCTACTTTGTAGGCTGTGTTGGAATGGATCCGCTTGGTCAGCAGATTATGAGGAACATGGTGAATGAGAATGTGAACGTAGGCTTCGTTTTTGAGACGGATCGTGAAGCCACCGGAACAGCTTATGTAACCACTTCAGGCGGAAATACCGCAATTGTGGTAGTTCCTGCAGCCAATAATTATCTTAGTGTAGAACACGTTGAGGCGGCAGATAAATACTTTCATACAGCAGATCTCGTACTTCTTCAGCTTGAAGTCTCCATGAAGGTAATTGAGTATACCATAAAAAAAGCCAAGAAATATGGTAAAAAAGTAGGATTGTATGCTTCACCTGCACAGCGTCTGAGCGATGAAATTTTAAATCATGTAGATTTCATTGTGGTAAAAAGCAATGAACTTCATATTGTTTTCGGAGAAGATCAAAGAGAAGACATTCTTAAAAAATACTTTAACAAAGTTTTTGTAAGAGATGACATTAATTCTACCATCTATTTTGATGGTACAGAAATGAAATATTGCAGAAACGATAAGGATAAAACTGCGTATAAAATGGGAATGGGCGATGCTTTTACGGTAGGATTTTCTATTGCTCTGTGTCATAGAAACTCTATAGAAGAGTGTGTGAAATTCGGGAATGAAGTTTCGGCAAGAGTTTCTGAATCAAAAGGTTCCCAATGTTGCCTTCCCAGACTTTCAGATTTTATTTCATAAGCTATTTGTTACATATCGAAAGTTTTAAACTTAACATAAAATATAAAGTAAAATTTCCACTTTTATAGTGGATTTTTTCTTTTTTACCCATGAAAGAGCTAAAGCTTACAGCATCTGATGACGTTTCAATAGTTGCCCATTTATTTTCGCCTGAAAAAAGCAATCGTAAACTATTGCTTATCAATTCTGCAACCGGAGTAAAACAGCAGATTTACTTTTCATTTGCAAAGTTTTTTTCCGAAAAAGGATTTACCGTTATTACCTACGATTATCGGGGAATCGGGCTTTCGAAACCTGAAAATATGAGAGGATTTTATGCTTCGATGAGAATCTGGGGTTCCGAAGATTTTAAAGCTGTTACAGATTACATTCAGAAAAATTTTACAGATTATCGAAAGTACTGTTTAGGACATTCCGTGGGAGCTTTAATTTTAGGAATGAATAAAGATGCTGAAATGTTTGAAGAATTTTTCTTTGTAGGAACGCAGAATGCTTTTATAGGACATTTGAAATTCAAAACAAAAATAGAAGCGTATTTAGGTTTTGGAATTGCCCAGCCTTTAACCACCGCATTACTGGGCTATTTTCCGGGAAATTGGTTCGGACTCGGAGAAAGTCTTCCGAAAAATTGCGCATATGACTGGAGAACCTTAATTTTAAACAGAAAATCGACCAACAGATTGCTGGAGAAAATTGAGGATTATTCTAAAAATTTAACACAGAAAGTATTTGTAATATATGCTGAAGATGATGCATGGCTCAATGAAAAAGGGGTAAAAAGTCTGATGAACGATACCTATCCGAATCTTAAGCCAACTTACAGAGTGGTGAAAATTTCAGAATCGGAAAAAGGAGAGATCGGACACATTAATTTTTTCAGAAGTTACAATAAGAAACTGTGGAATATTATTTTAAATGAAATTTCCTGATAAAAGTTTTTTTCTTTCCGACACTTTGGTCGCCCAATATTTAAAATGATTGATATAATGAAGAATCTGATCGAAAACACGGTAGAATTTGTAAAAGAAAAACTGGAAGGTGCAGAAGCAGGACACGACTGGTTTCACATCGAAAGAGTATGGAAATTATCCAGAAAAATTGCTGAAACAGAAAATTGTAATCAGGAAGTTGTAGAACTTGCGGCTTTGCTTCACGATATTGCCGATCCCAAATTTCATAACGGAGATGAAACCCTGGCTTTAAAAGTCTCCCGAGATTTTCTGGAAAGCCAGAATGCCGAAGAGAAATTAATTGAGCAGGTTTTGTTCATTATTAAAAATATTTCCTTTAAAAACAGAGGTGAAGTTCCCAAAAATCTTCCTGTTGAACTGAAAATTGTGCAGGATGCAGACAGAATTGATGCCATCGGAGCCATCGGAATCGGAAGAACGTTCAACTTCGGAGGCTTTAAAAATAATCCGATGTATGATCCTAATGTAAAGCCTAAACTCAATATGTCTAAGGAAGAATATAAAAAATCCAACGGAACCACCATCAACCATTTTTACGAAAAACTTTTGCTGCTGAAAGATCTGATGAATACGGAAAAAGGAAAGGAAATTGCCGGAGAAAGACACGATTTTATGCTGAAATTCCTCGATCAGTTCTACAAAGAGTGGAATGTTGAATAGGATTCTTTTAAAAGTCTTTAAATAAGTATCTTTGCACTATGGTATTTATTGTTCTGGTCATTTTCTGGGCTTCTGTTTTTTCTCTTTTGCTTTCTAAGCTGAAGAAAGGGAAAGGCGCAGAATGGGCAAAATTATTCCGTATTGTTACGATCATTTTTTCGTTTTCTATTTTCACGTATTGGTTTATCAAGAAAAGCACGATAGGCATTGTAGAAAATTCTGTGGCATTACAGGTGATTAATAAACTTCCGCAGCCTCTGGATTTTTATGTTCTTACGCTTAATGACACGGAAGTAGGGAAAGTTATCGACACAAAACATCTGGGAACCATCCGTCCGGAATATTACAGAATAGAATATCTGAAAATGGATAAGTCTGATGAATATTGGGTTGTGGGATATTTAGGAAAGAAAAATCTTGTCTATTTCTCCCAGAATTCTGTCCCGAATAAGAATATCGATCAGATGATAGAAGTTCAGAATTACATCATTCAGAGTTCAAAGCTTTCCGATATGGCTAAAAAACAGATTGAAGCCTATAATCATGAAAATGTAAAGCTCGGAATCTGGATCACTTTAGATTTTCTGCTGCTGTTTCTCAACATCATGCTGCTTCTCAGAAAAAGAAAATAAAAAAATCCCAATCTTCACTAAAGGTTGGGATTTTGTATTGCTTTTAAAAGATTAAGGATAATCAAGAATAATCATGATTCTTTCTTTATGCTCTTCAGGGCAGTTCTTAATCAGCTTATCTTTATTGTGTTTACTGATTTGTTTTGGTTCCAGCCATTCCGTTACATCGGAACTCAAACTGTTGTTGTCGTACGTTCTTTTTATTTTTTCGTCTTCATAAAAAGTATACTCGTCACCGAGCCAGTTGCTCGTAATACTTATTGTACAAATTTCCTTTTCCATACTGTTATTGGTTTTTATTTGGCTGATTCATTAATGAATCTCTACTTCCCAATTTAGTAATTATAACAATATAAATGAAGGATTTACGGTAATTTTTTTTACAGGCGATAAAGTGAATTATTTATATTAAAAATGCACTTTTTGTTGTCATTATCCCACTTAATAGTGAATAAAATTAAAATTTATTAAATTCTAAAATAAACTTCCTGTACTTTCTTTTGCCATTTCGGGGATGTGAAGATCCTGTTTCCACTCTTCATTCACTTTTTTAATAAAATAAGCGGAAAGCAGCGGAGAAGCTTTTTCAATATTCTGATGTACAAAAAAATACAGATTCTGAAGTCCTTCCTTCTTCCATTTGCTGAGATGCTTCATCCAGTCATCCAGCCTTTCATAATCACTTTCTGCGTTTGCTCCAACGTAACGGATAAACGCATTTGGTGTGGTGAGACGCATATGAAGCATATCTCTTCTTCCGGCAGTATCTACAATAATGTTGGTGATGTTGTTTTCTTCAAACAGATCGCAGGTTTTATTGAGAATCTCTTCATCGGTAAACCATTCTGTATTTCTCAGCTCGATCGCGAGAGGAACTTCCTTTGGCCAGTTTTTCACGAATTTTTCCAGCCTTTCGTAATCTTTTGGTTTAAAATTATCGTGAAGCTGAAGGAACACCATTCCCAGTTTTTCATCAAAGTTTAAAACCGCCGTAGCAAACTGCGTAACGACATCGTCTATATTTAAAAGCCTTCTGAAATGGGAAACTGTATTGGTGATTTTTGGAAAAAATTTAAAATCAGCGGGAGTTTTCTCTTTCCATGTCTGTACCTGTTCCGGAGTCGGCATACCGTAAAAGGTGGCATTCAGCTCAATAGAATTAAACTGCGTTGCATAGTACGTAAGTTCATCTTTTGTTCCTTTAGGATAAAATCCTTTAAGATCTGTTTTGTTCCATTTTGCACATCCGATGGAGATATTTTCCAGTCCGTTTTTATTGCGGCTTAAAATTTCTTTCGTTCTTGGATGGTCTTTAGGTAATGTAAAATCTATTTTTGAAGGATCTTCAACTTGTCCGAATTTCATATCTGAATATTTTAGTGATTAACTCTTTTAACAAATATAAAACAAAAACCACAGAAAAATTCCATGGTCTTCTCTTAAAAAAAACTGTTTGCTGTTTGTGAATTACTGTTTAATAATCTTTTTGGATATCTCTGTTTTATTGGTTTTTATTGTTACAATATAATTTCCGGAAGGATGAGCGGAAAGGTCAATTTTCATCAGTTCATTATCGCAGTCCTGATTGTATATTACTCTTCCCAGCACATCAATTATTTTTACATTTTTAATAGGCTCTTCAGCTTTTATCATTACAAAATCTTTCACAGGATTCGGAACAATTCTGATTTCTTTTTTGCTGTTTTCGGAATCTTTTGTGCTTAAAAAACCTCCACAATTGGTAGTTAATGTAATGTCGGCATAAAGAGCTTGTAAATCAGTTAATTGAGCGTTGTCTACACACATTGCCAAATTTGGATTGTAATTTATAAAATCAAAACCATCTTCAATGGAGCCGTTTCTTACATTTACATAGGTAAGATTTGCCATGTTCCATAAAGTAAGATACTTGAAGCTTGGTGAACTTGAAAAGTTCAGTTGTGTAATTTGAGGGCAATTAATGAAATATCCGTTTTCCAGCTTATTATTGGCTGTTGTATTCACCTGTGAAATCAAAGGCATATTTTGAAGACCGAGATATTCTAATTTTATATTATTTAAAGTATTAATGGAGGGTAAAAAATTATTATCAGACAGATCTAAAGAAGTTAAGGCTACACAATCTGATGTATTTAAATTATTTATTTTGGTAGATTGTATCGTAATTTCTTTCATACCTGTGCATTGAAGGAGATTAACTGTATTTAATTCCGGGAAAATACCATCACTCATTGACGCGTAATAACCGATAGATAATTTCTGTATTCCGGAACAATTCTGGATATCCAATTCTTCAAGATTCTGATTGTTTCTAAAAATAAAATTGGTTAGTGCTGTACAGTTTCTTGCTGTAATTTTCTGCAGATCATCATTTCCCTGTGTTCCCACCGTATTAGATCTGTCAGTTTTTAGAGCCTGAAGATTGGCAAGATTATTCACATTCACTGTGTTCATATAGCCGCATGAATTTGTAATATCAATATTCTGAAGCATTGTCGCTGTGCTGAAATTTACAGCATTAGTAATAGGCTGGTTGAATGCCTTTAAAATTTTAAGTTTTGGTAAACCTGTAAGATTTAATGAAGCTACATTTCCAAAATATACTCCTGAAGTTGTATGATAACCATATCTGTTATAAAATGAACAATCAAGTTCTTCCAGGTTCATTAATCCCGCCGTTGTAAAATTAATAGAAGAGGCATTTAATCCCTTGATTTTTTTAAGATTTGCGGAGCCATTTACATTGGCTGAAGAAAAATAAGCTCCAACACTGTAATAATGATCCGTATCTGCTGCAATTTCTTCAAGATTCGTGCAGTTGGTTGCTGTAAGATCTATATTTTGATTATAAACCTGACTCAATGAAGGTCCACTGTTCCCATTCACCAAAATATTAGTTAGTGAATTTAAATTTTGAAAATGTAATTTTTCAAGTTGATAACATGAAGTTGCTGTAATTGAAGTGATGTTATTGCAGTTTTCAAGATATAGCTGTTTGATTGTTTTTTCGTTTAAAACAATATTTCCTATAAGTTGCGGACAATTATTAAACCTTAATATAGAAGTTGTTCCGATGTAAGGATTAAGATTAGATAAAAATTGATTAATATCTTGAACAGACGAACAGCTATTAAAAGAAAAATCGACCAAAACATTTTGCGCAGTTCCCGTATTATCTGTGAAACCGCCCGTTCCCGTGTACAAAACTTTTTTGATCTTAGAATTATTGGTAAAACTGATAACTGCAGACTTGGTATCATTGATATACAATTCTTCCATATTGGGAAAAAGAAGAGCATCTGTAATTTGATCGGGAAGATTATTAAAAGCAGGAGTTCCGTTTAATTTTATATTTAAAACTTTAATTTGCTGTGCCTCCGAATCCTGAATTTCGCCATCATTATTTGCATCTATTGCAATATAATTTCCACTAAGGTTTTGTGCAATCTGATTGCCCGGATTTGAGCTTAAAAGTAAAGCTTTGAATTTCGAATCTGTAAAATTAAGATTTTGGGAGTAAGCTGTGGAAAAACAGCCTACACAAAGGGTGAATAATAATTTGTTCATGATTTGAGTTTTTATTACATCAATTTCTTTTTTTCATGTGTATTGAAATTTGATGTTGCAAAAGTACCTCTTTTTTGAATTGTCTCTTTTTTGAAATTTGTTTTAAATAATTTGATTATGAATGAATTTGGTCGTAATTATTATATTTTGTCTTGCTTTAAAATAAAATATAAATTAAAAAATTAAGAAATAGTTTAATCTCTATAAAGTGATTTGAATAATGGACTTAAAAAGACTTAAGTATAATTACAATAAAGCAAGCTCAGGTGAATAGATGATGTTATTATTGGATAATTTATACATGATAAGCTGTACAAAGAGCTGTTTTTTTGGTCAGTGATTTCTCATAATCATTCTTAGTAACAAAATGTGAAATCTCCCCAGAAAATGCTGTAATTTCTTATATAATATAGTTTTAAGCATAATAAGATTTATAAAAATATAAATGATATTTTACATTTAAGACTAAACAAAAACCACAGAAAATTTCTGTGGTCTGTCTGGTTATATAATTTAGTTAAGGTTTACTTTATGCCCTGAGTTACCATTTTATTAGAAACTACCGAATAAACACAACCTGTTGTCTTTAAAGTAACTGTAATGGTTGCAGGAACCGATCTGTACGCTGTGTCACCATACGGTTCAACAATATTACCGTTAGAATCTTTTAAAGTTTTTCCTTTCACGGTATACGTCATGGTTGCAGTTCCGGTGAAGCCGCTTGAAGGATAGAAAGTTACAATTCCTGTACTTTTATTATAGCTCCATGTTCCCTGCGGAGTTACTTTTCTGCGGTATAAAGTAAGATCAGTATCACTTGTCTTTGTAAAGCTGAATGTAGTTTTATCAATATTATTTTTACTTCCTGTAGGAGGAGTTGTTATACTGATGGAGCCTTTGTAGGCAATATCGTTATCCAAAACCGGAATCGAAACCGGCTGAAGCTTACAGGTTGTTGCCACATCATCATTTGTAACAGCGGAATAGGGAAGTGTTAATTTCACATTTCGGATAATATGCTGTTGATACGCTGCTCCGGTTGATGCCGCAAAACCAAGTTTTAAAACCGAAGGTACTGCAGCATTTAAAGTCTGGTTTGTAGCCGCGCCCTCAGTATCGGAACTGTTAAAATCTGTTACCGCAGGATTGGCATTTTCACTGTATGGAAGCGATGTTTTGTAATGATAATAATTAATAATATTAATCGGTGTTCCGTTTTGTGTGGTCTGAATATCCACTTTTATATCAAATCCGTCTGTAGTAGTTGCTGTTACAAAATGAGGAATCAGATCCAGATATACTTTTCTGAATTCTCCGCTTCCGTTTCTCAGATCAAAAGTAGAAGCCAGTGTATTGGTGGTTGCAGCATACGATCTGTCTGCCTGTAATATTCTTCCTACCGTTCCTGTATTGCTTAATGTAGATCGGGTTACCAAAACCGGATATCCTGTGTAGCCATCTCCTAAACCATTGCTGTTGATGGCGGCGCCTCTTGCTCCTCTTAAAGTAACGTGGCTGGATCCCTGGCTCCATGTTACTCCGGCAATACCGTTAACTCTGGATTCCCCCTGAAAACGTTTGGATTTAAAATTTCCGAATTCATCCAGCGCAATTCCGAGATATGCTCCCGATAAACCGGGTTTTCTGAATGAAGCATAATCATTTTTTGCTCTGTTATAAGCATATCCCAAACCTGCACCGGAAGATCCGATTGTAGGATTGGTGACAGATCCGTCGTACAGGAAAAAAGATAAACCGTCACCATATGAACCGCTGAACGCAGCGCCGGATTTCATATCGTATTCAAACTCTACGTGTAAACCATTTACCGAAGTAAAAGTTCTGCCGTTAATAAACAATCCTCCGAACTGACTTGAGCTTGCCGGCGTAAGCTGTACTCCTGTTGCAGTATGAGAAGCATTTCCCTGTATGGTAAGCTCAGATGCCGAAGAAGCATTCATTAATGAGCTTGAGTAAGAATAAAATCCGTAAATACTCGCAACTTCAGTACTGTCTGTCTGTGCGTACACGAGACCAGTAAGCAAAGTAAAGATAAGGCTCATCACCGATAGCCCTCTGAAATTCTTTTTCATGATGTTTTACTTATTTTACGACAAAAACAATGTTAATAAAAGAAGCAGGTGTAGCGTTTGCCAGTACATCATAATTTAAAACTCCCGTACTGCTGATGCTGTTAATCCTGAATACAGTAGAATCATATCCTGTTACATAATAATAAAGATCCGTTGCGTTAGGAAAAAAAGGAATGGTTGCCGGAGCCGAAGTACTTCTTGCATTGGACGGAATATTCGAAAACTGATTTTTATACAATGTATATAAATCTTTCGTTTGTCCGGCAGCGATGGTAGTCGTATCAAAAACAACACTCGGCATATAGAAAAATCTTGCGGAATAAGGAGATAGACATACCCAATCCGGAGATGCCGGAGTTCCTACATTCTGGCTGATACATTTTTTGTTGGTATCGAAAATAACCAGTCCTGTTGCAGGATTGGTAACCAAAGAAAGATTACTGATTCTGGGGAGTAAAAGTCCCTTTGAATTACTTGAAATGTCTAATGAAGAGCTCGGATCGGGTGAACTTGTGTTAATACCGACTTGTGCAGTAATGCCATAAGAGAGCATTACCAAAATTAGAGTGATAATTTTGTACATTTTAGAAATAATTTTTGTGTTCATACCATTGATAAGCTTTTTACCAATAGCTATTATTTGATTAGGTTTTTTTATGTGTTTTTTTATTTTGTAAACAGATTCAATGGATCTATTTACAGCTATAACTTTTTATTTTGGTAATTAAATTATGAATAGAGTGTTGTGTTTTTTTATTTAATAAAATAATATTTATCTTATGATTTAATGGAAGTTTACTCTTCGGTAGTATATTTTACAATGATACAAATCTTAAAAATGATCATTAAAAATATTTGCAAATATACTAATATTTTATTTCAAAAAATAATCAAAGTACAGAGATGCAATAATTTTATTCACCGATTCGGGATTGAAAGTGAATTATTTTCAATGTTTACAGATGATTACGATAAAAAAATATTTTCTCTATCTGTATGTTAAAATTGTATTAAAATTTTTCTTAACATAAAAAAGCACGCTGAAAAAGCGTGCCCGATTGAATATGTAATGTTTATTATTTGAGTATCTTATGCTTCACAAGCTGTGCAGGTAACAAAGTTTACCATCATTTCTTTAGAAACAGAAGAACTTCTTTGATAATAAAGGGTTTTTACACCTTTTTTCCATGCCTCAATATAAAGATAGTTCACATCTTTTACCGGCATTGTAGAAGGGATCTGCAGATTCAGAGACTGCGCCTGATCAATGTATTGTTGTCTTTGGGCTGCCTGAGAAATAATCTCCATCGGAGAAATTTCCTTGAATGTTTTAAACACTGCTTTCTCTTCATCCGTTAACTCCTTCAAATGTTGTACCGAACCGTGATTCAACATGATCGTTCTCCACGTTTCTTCGTTATCAAGCCCTTTTTCCTCCAGTAATTTTGCAAGATATTTATTCTTACGCATGAAGTTTCCTTTCGCAAGACCAGCTTTATAATAATTCGAAGCAAACGGCTCAATTCCCGGAGAAGTCTGTCCTAAAATCGCAGAACTTGATGTTGTAGGCGCAATTGCCATGGTTGTCGTATTTCTTAATCCGTACCCTTTCAGCAGTTCCGGCTCTCCGTAAATATTGGCAAGCTCTCTTGAAGCTTGTTCCGCCTGTTCTTTGATTCTTCTGAACGCTCTTGCATTGAATTGTGTCGCCTCAAAACTTTCAAAAGGAATCATATTTTTCTGAAGGTAAGAATGATATCCTAAAACTCCTAAACCAAGCGCTCTGTGACGCATTGCGAAGTTTCTTGCACCCTGAAGATAATAGTTTCCTTCCGTTTTGTCGATAAATTCAGATAAAACCGCATCTAAGAAGTAGATTGCTAATTTTACCGCGTCTGTATCTTTCCATTCATCATACAATTCCAAGTTCATGGAAGATAAACAGCAGATGAAAGACTCTTCTCTTGTAGAAGGAAGCATGATTTCAGAACAAAGGTTACTTGCATTCACAGTAAGTCCTAAATCTTTGTAAACCTGTGGTTTATTTCTGTTCACATTATCGGTAAAGAAAATATAAGGAAGCCCTTTTTGCTGACGGCTTTCCAATACTCTTGCCCAGACTTTACGCTTTTCCATATCGCCATCAATCATATCCTGCATCCAGTAATCCGGAACACAAACTCCCGTAAATAAATTCTGGATCGGACTTCCGATGTCTTTGATGGATAAAAATTCTTCAATATCTCCGTGATCGATGTCTAAGTAAGCTGCAAAAGCCCCTCTTCTTACGCCACCCTGAGAAACAACGTCCATTGCTGTATCAAAAAGTTTCATGAAAGAAACCGCTCCCGAAGATTTTCCATTGTCGGTAACCGCAGTTCCTCTGTTACGAAGTTCCCCGAAATATCCTGAAGTTCCGCCCCCGATTTTGGTCTGCATGATGACTTCGCCCATTTTATGGGTAATTCCTTCAATGCTGTCCGGAATATGAACATTGAAACACGAAATAGGAAGACCTCTCTGTGTTCCCATGTTTGCCCAAACAGGAGATGAGAAACTGATCCATCCTTTCGTGATCATTTCCTTGAAAGCAGGCTGAAGTTCCGGCTTATATAATCTTTTGGCAGCAGCAGTGGTAATCCTGTCGATGGCTCCGTCTACAGTTTCACCCTTCAGCAAATAACCTCTGTTCAGCATTTGCTCAGACTCTTCATTGAGCCACCATATGTTGTTGTTTTGTTCTTCCATTGTTGTTGTATATTTTCGAATTCCCGAGCGGTTTGAAGGCTCAGGAATTTTGTTTATTTAATTATTTGTCATTGCGAGGAACGAAGCAATCTCTTCATGAATTTTCGTCTTAAACTATTCTTAATTATTTTAAATTTTAATCATTAAGATTTTGGTTTAGAATTTAAGAATATTAAGTGAATCATTATTTTTAGATGCTTCGATAGGCTCAGCATGACGCCGCTAATACTATCTGTTTCGACGCTCGCTTCGCTCGCGCTTTAATCACTAAGTCTTATATCACTAAGTCTTATTCTAAATTACTCAACATTTTATTTTTTGTTAAGTATTTTTGCAAAATTTAAAACCAGTTATTTTGAATCACCGGGTTTGTGTATATGAGGTTTTAATTCGGGATGTTTAGGTTGCGTTTCTGGCGTGACCCTTCTTCTTCTATCTGGTGTCCCGTCTGATTTATCGGGTTTAGGTCCTGGTTTAATAGCTGTAATTACGTTCATAAAATTTAAAATAAATCGTTCGCAGTAATACTCTTATCGTGCTTTGTATAATCTACCGGTCTTTTAGCAAAGAAATCATCCATAGAATTGGCGAAAACTTCCTCTTCGAACCAAACCATCGGTCTGTACTGTTCCGGAGTTACGTTGTATCTTGTTTTCATGTTGATCTTCTTTAAACTGTCGTCTACACGGTATTTCATGAAGTTTAAAAGATCTTCTTTAGAAACATTGTCGATTTCACCCAGTTCAAAGATCCAGCTTAAAATATCACCTTCTCTTTCAATGGATTCATCAACCAAAGTATAAATATCTTCGATATCGCTGTCTGTTAAAAGATCAGGCTGTTCTTCTCTGATTTTGTTGATTAAGAAAATTCCTGCGTTGGCGTGGATCTGCTCATCTACGGAAGTCCATGCGATGATGTTGGAAACATTTTTCATAAACCCTTTAAATCTTGTGAAAGAAAGGATAATGGCAAATTGAGAGAAAAGAGAAACGTTTTCTACCAGAATACTGAAAAGCAACAATGCAGAAACATATTCTTTCGGTGTTGCAGAATTCGCGTGTCTTAAGGCATTTCCTAAAAATTCAATTCTGCTTTTTACGGCAGGAATTTCAACTACGTTAAGGAACTCATCGTTATATCCCAAAACTTCCAATAATCGGGAATACGCTTCCGAGTGACGGAATTCGCATTCTGCAAAAGTAGCTCCCAAACCATTCAGCTCAGGCTTTGGAAGGTGAGTGTACAGATTTCCCCAGAATGTCTTTACAGACACCTCAATCTGTGCAATGGCTAAAAGTGCATTTTTTACAGCGTGTTTTTCGTGCGGCTCCAACTGCGAATGAAAATCCTGAACATCTGCAGTAAAGTCCACTTCGGAATGCACCCAGAACGATTTGTTGATTGCCTCTACAAATTGAAGAACCTCAGGGTATTCAAATGGCTTGTAACTTACTCTCTTATCAAAAATTCCCATATTAAAATGTCTTAAAAATTAAAATAAATAGATCAATGTGGATAACGTTCAAAAAATAATCAATATTCTGATTTGGTGCAACTTATGTGTGAAAGTTATCAACCACGGAAGCGATTTATTTTTTGATCTGTGCAAGCACAAAGTTCGAAAAAAAGAACTGTAATAAAAAGGGCGAAACACTAATTCGTTGAGTTTTAGCCTTAAAAGTTTTCCACATTTACATGAAAGCCCCTTAAATATTGACTTACAAAGTATTATGTTAACAAAAACGTGATTATAGGCAGGATTTAATTAAACAAAAAAATAAAAAGTGCTTTGAATAAAGAGTTTATCTGTTAAACAATTAATTAAATAAAGATTTTTTCAATATTCGTAACAAATTAAAAATTCTGTCTACTTATTGGGTATAAAAAACATACACCGCTTAATGTTAGTAATTCAGGATTTACATAAATCATACGATACCGGAAAAAGTAAGCTGCACGTTCTCAAGGGAATTAATCTTACGATTTCCGAAGGCGAATTTGTATCCATCATGGGAAGTTCGGGTTCAGGGAAATCCACACTTCTTAATATTATTGGTATTCTCGATGAAAAAGATTCCGGAACGTATGAGCTGGACGGAGTTCCTATTGAACATCTGTCTGAAGTAAAAGCTGCCGAGTACAGAAGTAAGTTTCTGGGATTTATTTTTCAGTCTTTCAATCTTATCGGCTACAAAACAGCTTTGGATAATGTCGCGCTTCCGTTGTATTATCAGAATGTTCCGCGAAAAGAGCGAAATCAGAAAGCCATGGAATATCTGGAAAAAGTAGGACTTGCTCAGTGGGCAAATCATTTACCGAACGAGCTTTCCGGAGGACAGAAACAGAGAGTTGCCATCGCAAGAGCTTTAATTACCGATCCGAAAGTGGTTCTTGCCGATGAACCGACCGGAGCACTGGATTCCAAAACTACGCATGACATCATGAAGCTGCTTCAGGATATCAACAGCGAAGGAAAAACCATCATTGTTGTTACCCACGAACCCGATGTGGCAGCGCAGACAAAAAGAAATGTTGTTCTCCGCGACGGAATTATTGAAAGTGATGAGTTTATTAAACAGTTGGTGCTGTGAGGCAGGAGGCTGGAAGAAAGAAGTTTAATTAATAGAATAAATCAGCGGAAAAGCAGGAGAACCTCAATCATCCCGCTTCCCGCTTCAAACCTAAGAATATGTTCGATTTAGATCGTTGGCAGGAAATATTCAGTTCCATTCGCAGTAATGTATTGCGAACGGTACTTTCCGGTTTTACTGTGGCTTTGGGATTATTTATTTTCATTGTTCTTTTCGGAATCGGAACTGGGCTGCAAAATGCTTTTACACAGGGCTTTGCGAGAGATGCCCAGAACCTTATTTCCATTGTAACAGGAAAAACAACGATTGCTTACAACGGTCTGCAATCCGATCGTCTCGTTACAATGAATAATGATGACTACGATTTTCTGGTGAATGTTGATAAAGAAAAAGTAGGAAGCTCTACGCCGAGATATACCTCGAATTTGCTGGTAAAATATGGCAAAGAAAGCGGGAATTATCAGATTAACGGGGCAAAACCCGAAGAGCAGATCATCGAAAACCGAAAAATGCTGGAAGGTCGCTATCTCACTCCGACAGATCTCGAAAGAAAACAGAATGTTGCCGTAATCGGAAGAATGGTTCAGCGCGACCTTATAAAAAACGGAAATCCGGTAGGAAAAGAATTGGACATCAACGGAACCATATTTAAAGTAGTCGGAGTATTCTCGGACGACGGCGGAGACTGGGACGAAAGACATATTACAGTTCCGATCACCACTTTGCAGCAAATGAAGAAAGGTTCGGATACTGTAAGCATTAATTATATTGCATACAACGACAAATTAACACCGGAACAGGCGATTAAATATGGTGATGAATTAAAATCACGATTAAAAGCTCGAAAAAATGTAGCTCCCGATGACGAAAACGGAATCAGAGTCTGGAACAACGCCCAGAATATGAACGACACTTTTGCTTTCATGGCAGTACTTACAGGAATTGTCGGTTTCATCGGATTGGGAACTTTGGCAGCAGGAATTATCGGGATCAGCAACATTATGGTGTACATCGTAAAAGAAAGAACCAAAGAAATAGGAGTCCGTAAAGCAATTGGTGCAAAACCAAAAAGCATCGTTGCGCTTATCGTTCAGGAAAGTGTAGTGATTACCGTAATTTCAGGTTTAATAGGAGTGGGACTCGGCGTTCTGGCTTTATATTTAATAGGAGATAATCTGGAAGAATACTTCATTAAAAATCCGAGTGTAGGATGGGGACACATTATAGCCGCATTTATTGCACTGGTGTTTTCAGGACTGATTGCAGGATTTGTTCCCGCTTACAGAGCCTCAAAAATTAAGCCTATTGAAGCATTGAGAACGGAATGATGAAAAAAAGTGAATGGTCAATAATGAATAGGGAATTTGCCTAGCAAGAGAATTTAATCTCAAAAAAATTGACTATGGATTCGCAGAGATTGACCATTGATAGTATTAAAGAAATTGACATTAAGAAATGAACATTATATTTAAAAAAGATACTTGGCAGGAAATTTATTATTCCTTGAGAAATAATAAGCTTCGTACCTTCCTTACCATGATTGGAGTAGGTTGGGGTATGTTTTTGTATGTTAGTTTGCTGGGTGCTGCAAAAGGAATGGAAAATGGTTTCGATAAGCTGTTTTCAGGTTTTGCCACCAATTCTATTTTCCTTTGGGCGCAGAATACATCCATTCCTTATGACGGTTTCCCAAAAGGAAGACAGATGCACCTAAAACTTTCGGATATCGACATTTTAAAAAGAAAAATCACAGATATAGATTATATATCGCCTCAGAATTCAAGAGGAAGCTTTACCGGAACACCCGGAGAATTAATGTCCAGAAACGGAAAAAGCGGAACCTATTCTTTAACGGGAGATTATCCTGTAGGAAATAAAATTTCAGAAAAGAAACTGATTTTCGGAAGATATCTCAACGATGCCGATATTTCCGGAAATAAAAATGTAGCGGTAATAGGAGAAGAGATCTACAAAAACTTTTTCGATTCCAAAAAGAACGAAAATCCTTTGGGGAAATCCATTAATATAAAAGGTATTTTTTTCAACGTAATCGGAGTATTCAGGATCAAAAAAAACGGAGGTTTTGAAAATGATCAGTCGGTTTTTATTCCACTTTCCACTTACACAAAAATGTACAATGCAGCAGATAACATTGATATGTTCGCGATTGTAAGCAAGCCCAATGTAGATGTAAATTCAGTAGAGGAAAAAGTAAAACAGGAGCTTAAATCCAAAAATAAAGTTTCGCCCGATGATACCAATGCCTTCGGAAGTTTTAATTTAGGTAAAGAATTTAAAAAACTGACGGGTTTCTTATCCGGAATGCAGTTGTTAACCATTATTGTGGGAACTTTAACCATTCTTGCCGGAGTTATTGCAATTTCCAACATTCTTTTAATTACGGTAAAAGAAAGAACCAAAGAAATCGGGATCCGAAGAGCTTTAGGAGCAAAACCTTCAGAAGTAAGAAACCAGATTCTTCTGGAAAGCGTGGTCATTACACTCTCTTCCGGATTGCTCGGCTTTATTTTCGGGATTTTTGTTCTGATGATTCTCGATATTGCCACAAAAGGACAGGATTCCTTCCCGTTCTACAATCCTACAGTTAACTATGGAAACGTATTTGCTGCAATGGCAGTGATGGTGGTTTTGGGATTGATAATCGGGATGATTCCTGCACAGAGAGCCGTTAAAATCAGACCAATTGAAGCTTTAAGAACTGAATAAAATAATTTAAATAAAAAATAAACTATATATGAAAAAGAAATTCACTTGGAAAAAAGCCATTTATATCATTTTGGGGCTTTTGTTTGCAGTGGCGCTGTTCTCGGGGATCGGGTATCTTGTAAAGTCCAATTCTAAAGAGAGTGAGGCTTTCCTTACCAGAAAACCGTCTGTTCAGAATATGGAAGATAAAGTGATGGCAACAGGAAAAATCGTTCCCAAAGAAGAAATTGAAATCAAACCCAATATTGCCGGAATTATAGATAAAATTTTGGTAGACGAAGGAGATAAAGTGGAAGTGGGGCAGCTAATTGCAACCGTAAGAATCGTTCCGAATCTTTCTGAGGTTAATAATGCACAGCAAAATGTTAATAATCAGCAGCTTCAGATCAGCAATGCAAAACTGAATGTAGACAATATGCGCAAACAGTTTGAAATGCAGGAAAGACTTTACAAGCAGGGAGTCGCTTCCAAGCAGGAATTTCTGAATGCACAGCAGCAGTTGTATTCTACACAACAGGCTTTGAGAAACGCACAACAGCAATTAGTGACTGCTCAGAAAGCCTTACAGATCGCAAAAACGGGATCTACTCCTGAATTGCAGGGCTTGGCAACGACCCAAATCCGTTCAAAAGCTTCAGGAACCGTTCTTGAAGTTCCTGTAAAAGTAGGAAGTCAGGTTATTGAAGCCAACTCGTTCAACGCCGGAACTACCATCTGTTCCATTGCAGATCTGAATTCATTAATCTTTCAGGGAGAAATTGATGAAGCTCAGGCTGGAAAATTAAAGCAGGGGATGGATATGAATATTGTGATCGGCGCGCTTCAGAATAAAACATTTCCGGGAAGATTAACCATGATCGCTCCAAAAGGAAAAGATAATAACGGAACCATTAAATTTCCTGTTGAAGGAGATGTTTTCAATCCGAATAATGAATATATCAGAGCAGGATTTTCTGCCAACGGAGAAATCGTTCTGAACTCCCAGAAAAATGCCTTGCTTTTAGATGAATCTTTAGTACAGTACGAAAAGAAAAACGGAAAAGACCTTCCTTTCGTTGAGGTAAAGCAGAAGGACGGTAAATTTAAGAAAGTCTATGTGAAATTGGGAGCAAGTGACGGAATCAATGTACAGATATTATCTGGAATTGATAAAAACGCAGATGTGAAAGTTTGGAACCCTTCCGATAAAGACAAAGAAGAGCTAAAAGAAAAAGCGAAAAAATAGTAAACTGACACTATAAATTTTTAAACTGTAAATCCCGGGAAACTTCTCGGGATTTTTTATTACGCATAATATAAAGTAGAATTAAATGTGTAATTGTAGATTCTAACCGTATAATAAAGTCAATTTGTAAAAAGTATGACTATTATATATTAAAGATTATATCTGTCGTTACTTCCTTTATTTAGTGTTTTCAAATAAAACTCAAACATTAGTTTAAATTTCCCCAAAATATTATTACAGTGTATCAGTATTTTACGTATAAATATGAATTAAAAGTGAAATTAAAGTTAACAAAACTTGTTTTGCGTTACAATAAGTTGTTATCTTTGCCCCACTGAAAACGAGAGAGGATCAGTAAGCGCAGAAGAGCTTTTAGACAAGCATATAATTTACGATTCCTGAAAAGATGCGATGCATCTTTTTTAAGAGATTCTGGTATTTTCCTTCATTATTTTAAAATAAAAAAAACTTAAAATAAAACTTGCGGGAATAAAAAAGATCAGTATCTTTGCAGTCCCTAAACGGGGAAGCGCAGGAGTGGATGATTGAGGTTTAGAGAGGAGTTAAGGTTACAGAAAAAACTTTAAAATTTTCTTTCAAAACATTTGGTCAGATGAAAA
>NZ_JACLCT010000079.1:0-4506 GCF_014218915.1 Chryseobacterium sp. C2(2020) | reverse complement strand
GAAGAGTTTAACAATCAAAACAAAATTTATCAAAATGTAGCTTAACTTATACTGGAATTTTTATTTGCATATCCAGTTTCTTAAGAGATTAGAAGATAATTATGTTGTAGATGACTTCACGTTAGATGAATTTACATTTAGTGAATTAAATTATTATGACGACCTAAAAAGTTTAGACAAATATTTTAAAAATAAGAAGGCTAATAACCTTATAATGCATTTGCCACCTTCGATATTCAATATCGATTATAAATTTGAGAATGGAAGTTTATTTTCAAAACTTAGTTCTGGGGAAAAGCAAAATGTATATAGTATCAATTCCATTTTATATCATCTTATAAATTTGAATTCTGCACATGATAATGATACAGTAAATAAATATTCTTATTACAACATTATACTTGATGAAATAGAACTCTATTCTCATCCTGAAATGCAGAGAAAATTCATTTATCAATTATTAGATGGAATTAATAAATTAGTAATAGATAATATTAAAGGAATTAATATTGTATTTATAACACATTCGCCGTTTATTTTATCAGATATTCCTAAGCAAAATGTATTGTTTTTAGAAATTGGGAATAATGAAAAATCTTCTCCAAAAAAGTATAAAGGAGATAATACTTTTGGTGAAAATATACATCAAATGCTAATAGATGGTTTTTTTATTGAAGGTACAAAAGGAGCTTTCGTAAATGATCAAATTCAAAAATTTTTAAAATATTATCAAGAGGCAAATGATAAGAATAATAAACCACAAGATTTTGAAAATGACATAGAATGGTATGATAAATTCATAAGCTTAATTGGTGAGGATTATATAAGAAATGTTTTGTTCAATCATTTAGACGAACTACAAGTTCATTTTGGTGACAAAACTTATTTAGATGCTGAAGAAGAAAGACTTAAAGAGCGTTTGAAAGAAATTGAGAAATTAAAAATTACAAACTAAATGAGAAAAATTAATTATCCTTATAAAACAGATATAGAAAAAGAAATTTTCTTAAATGAATATTTTGATAAAATTTTTCCTGAAATTTCTAATCATGTTGAAATGTGTGAGGAAATCGAAAAAATAGATGTTACTTGGAATTTAAAAAAACTTCTGACAGCCGATTTTTGTCAGCTGGTGGATTTTGCAAAAAAGAATAATGTAAGTAATCTAAATTCATTATTCAGAACAGGAGTAGAAGAAAAAGACTATATATATTCAAAATTACAAAGAGTGATTGCTGATTTTTTAATAGAAAAAAATGTAAATATTAAAAGTTGTTTTTATTGTAACATAGAATATGTTAATGATTTTAAAGATAAATACTCATCTATTGATGAGTTTATTAATTATGCTCCAAACAAATTATTAAATTCAATAATTAGTGTATATGCAACGGATAGAATTTCAAATAAGAGAAAATCAGGTTTTATTTTTGAAAAAGACTTAATTGATTTATTTCCAAACAAAGGTACTAAAATAACTCAAAAATTAAATGACAGCTATAAAGACGAATTTAATAATGAGCATTTTACTTTGGATCATGTTTTACCCAAAAATTCAAATGCTTTTTTATCTATCTCAATATTTAATCTCGTGCCATGTTGTTATTCTTGTAATTCAAAGTTTAAACTCACAAAAGAATTTAGTATTAATAATAATTTAAAAAGTATAGTGCCTAGTTCCAAAGATTATCTTTTTGATAATTTGATAAAATTTAAGTTGAAATACAAAGGTACAAGAGTCGAAAATGTAAAAGATATTGATGTTAGATTATTAAACTTATCAAAAATTGAAAATGTTGATGAATTCATAGCGATATTCAGGTTACAAAGCAGATATAATTATCACAAGAATATTTCTTATGATATGATACAGAAAAGGAAGATCTATTCTGATTCACAAATTGAAGAGATTGCCATTTTGTTAAAAAGGGATGAGCAATCGGTAAAAAAAGATCTTTTTGGAAAAGAATGTTTTGAGTCTAGTAACGAACCTTTTGAAAAATACAAACAAGATATCGCGGAACAATTAGGTATAATTTAATCTCTAATATTAAATTTTCAAAAATTTTTAAATTTTATTCAACTGAAAATCAGTAATTTAAATTATAATGTTAACTCAATGTTAACTCAATGTGAAATTATTGTAAATTATTTTATATATCTTTGGTAAAGAAATAGTAAATAAGTTTAATATAACATTTAAAACCAAAGAGTTATGAAAAATAAAATTCAGATATTAATCGCTTCAGTTTTCGTTTGTGGATTCGCAACAGTAATGAATATGGCAAAAGCACAGACTGCAAACAACAATACCATTCAGGAAGTACAGTTGAATAAGAATGATGCTTTCAATGAAATAAGAAATCTTTTGATGGCGAATTTTGACTTTACCAATCAGGATTATAAGCAGGGAATTGTAAACTCGGAAGTGAAATTTGATATTGCAGAAAACGGAAAAATCGTAAATGTTCATTCCAAAGGAGACTGCAAAAACGTAAGCAAAGAAATCGAAAACGTTTTAAGCAAGCTTCATTACAGAGTAGACAGTAAAAAATTAAACGAAAATATGATTGCTTCTACCTACGTTATGCCTGTAAGAGTGGATATTAACAACAGATAACATTCATAAAATCTTTTATACTGAGCCATACAATTTCTGTATGGCTTTTTTATTTTAGGTGTAAATAATGAAAATTTTAAATATAAAGTTGTAATAACTAAGAAAAATATTCGTTATATATTTGAATCAGACAAAATTAAAACAATATGAAAAATTTGAAGAAGCTAAGCAAGACAGATCTGAAATCAGTAAACGGTGGACAGCCAAAACAATACTGCGTTTTCTGCGAAAGAATCAACAAGCTTGTTTGCAGTGAAGCTCAGATTTCACAATGTCCTTAACAATTCAGACCGCTTTTTAGAAGGCGGTTTTTTTATGCTTCAAAAATTTTTAACACAAAGTTCGCAAAAGTTATTTTGAAATCATTGGAAATATTTTTTTTTGTTCGCAACGGTACTTCGGCAAACTCAGCATAAACTGTTCACTCAGCAAATAATAACTGAATATATTGATTTTTTATAAATTAAGAAAATATTGTTTTTCGAAAGATTTAAACAATGAACATTCTTAAGATAGCGTTCCTACAGAACGCCGAACATCTTGCGATAAAATTTCTAAACATATAAATTTCATAAAGTTTTCTACCTTTTTGTTTTAACAGCTTCAGCAAATGCCCTTTGAGTAAATCTAAACTTTTTATTTCCAGCTTCTCAAACAGACGGTAAAAATTTATACATTTGATAGTATAATAAAAACTGTTGTGAATCCTATTTTAGATGTCGTTCTGCGTTCGCTCTGTGTTTATCTTTTCATGGTGATCGGAATCCGTGTTTTCGGGAAAAATCAGCTTTCGCAGCTTAACGCGGGAGATGTTGTTCTGCTGCTCCTGATTTCCAATGCTGTTCAGAATGCTATGGTAGGACAGGACACCTCTCTTCAGGGAGGTTTAATTGCTGCTCTGGTTCTTTTTGCGGCTAATTTTACCTTAAAAAGATTCATGTTCAGAAGTCCTGCTTTTAAAAGTTTTATGGGAGAAGATCCCGTTATCCTTATTAAAGATGGAGTAGTAGACGAAAAAGCGCTAAACAAAGTAAAAATAACTTCCGATGAACTGGAAGAAGCCGTGAGAGAACATGGTGTGGGAGGAATTGATGAGGTAAGACTTGCGGTATTGGAAGTGGATGGAAACATCAGTGTGGTTTCCGAGGATAACAAAAGCAAACAGACCCATTATTCCAGAATTAAAAGAAAAAACAAACGAAAATATCATTAGCCATGAACTACGAGCTTAGAGAGATGCTTCCGAAAGATGAAGCCAGAGTTTTAGAGATTTTCAGACAGGGAATTGAAGGCGGGAAATCGACCTTCGAAACGACCGTTCCCACTGCCGAAGCATGGAATATGGATTATTATAATGACTGTCGCTGGGTTTTGGAAAATGAAAACAACGAAGTTGTTGGCTGGTGCGCCCTGAAACCCGTAAGCAAAAGAGAAAGCTACAAAGGCGTTGCTGAAGTAAGTGTGTATTTCGATAATGATTATCAGGGAAAAGGATTAGGCTCTGTTTTGCTAAAAAAGATGATTCTCGACAGCGAAGATCACGGCTTCTGGACGCTGCAGGTAAACATATTTCCGGAAAACGAAGGCGCTCTGAAAGCACATCAGAATAATGGTTTCCGGATTGTAGGAACAAGAAAGAAAATAGGTAAGCTGAATGGTGAATGGAAAGATGTAATTATGCTTGAAAGAAGAAGTGAGAAAGTATTTTAACATAAAAAATACTAAAGTTTCTTAAATATTCACATAAAAGTAATAATAATTAATTATTGGCATCCGGATTGTAATTTTTCATGATGTAATTTGAAAAATAGTATTTGTTATTTTAAAATATATAATTGTTTATTTAGTTTTAGAAAAAGCAACTTTAAAGAGTTTTCCAGCATAAA
>NZ_JACLCT010000078.1:0-4685 GCF_014218915.1 Chryseobacterium sp. C2(2020) | reverse complement strand
AAAAATTTTTTGAGCTTTGAGGGCTCAAAATTTTTCAGAATAACTTTTCTACTTACACAGTTAGTAGGACACTACCGGCGTATAATTACCATTAATAATTGTCTTGTTTCCTCATCACCAATATGTTCTAAATATTTGTTAGGATTGCCCATTTCTTTTCTTTTGTAATCAAAAATTTTTTGTTTCTGTATGGCTTCTGCTTTTGAATTCATGTTTGCGGACTTACAAACATATTTTCTTTTTCCAAATTTATACAAAGTAAAAACATAATCTTTTTTGTCATCGAAAACCTCTAAAATCAATCCCGGTAATTTACTGAATTTGTAAGGACCATAAGGAAAAGGTATTTCATTTGTGAAATACGCAGTCCACGTTCTGCCATATTTTTTAGCCGTAGCTTTTTGACATTTATATTTTCCGATTTTTTTATATTCATTTTCCAACTTCCAATTCATGTCATTACTTTCTTCATATTTATAGTTCTTCCCTGAAATGGGTACGGTAACATATATCTTAGCTGAGGTAATGCCTATATTTTCATCAAAAGGAGTAAAATATCTCAAATAGTCATTATAACTACTTTTATCATTTAATTTTCTTTCATATTTTAAAGAATCACTGACATATTTATTTAAATTTTTAAAGTAAGATTCTTCCCTGTTCATCAATAAAGCAAATGCCGCATCCTGAGTAGGTGCATTTGGTATATTCTGGTCTTTATAAACTAATTTATAATCTGCTTCATATTCAACATTAAAAGGCGTTTGAGATTTGCTTACAACAGAAATAAAAATAAGGCATAAAAAAAGTACTTGTTTCATTGGTCTATTTTAAAAGGCAATCCCTATTAACGGACTGCCTTATTTATTAATGTGAGTAAATTATAATATGAGATGTCCAAACATCACATAAATCATAATTAATTTGCGCTAAATAATTTGCTAATTGTTGGTTAGTCATTCCTCCGGTTCCTATAACTTCTACTGTTGTTTTCCCACAAGATGGACGGAATGGGAAGGCAACTACAGTTGATATTCCTAAAAATACCATACCAAAAATAAGTGCTTTTTTCATAATTGTTTTTTTTAATTTTTGATAAAATTTTCTTTAAAGTTCTTCAGGAAAACTTTTATACAAATCTATATCCCTAACTAATAAAAACCAAATTTAAATTATTCGAATTTATTCGCATAATTTTATTTTATATTTATGAAAAAATTCCGATGGTGAAAGAAAAATTAATCAAGGCAAGAAAAGAAAGAAATTTCTCTCAACAGGATATTGCCGAACATCTTAAAATCAGCCAAACTCATTATCTTCGTAAAGAAAAAGGTGAAGTTGAGATTAAAGACGAAGAATGGGAACGTATCGCAAAATTACTGGACGTAGAAGTAGATGATATTAAACAATCTGAAAAAGAGAATTCAATTCATCAAAACTTTGAAAATAATTCCGGCAACTATATTGGAAGCAATAATGTATACTGTAACGTTCCGGAATACCTGCTTGAAAACCAACAGGAATATATTTCCTTACTGAAAAAAGAAATTCAGGAGTTAAAAGATAGAATTGCAAAGCTGGAACAGAAATAAAAAAACCTTCCACTTCCGGAAGGTTTTCACTTTATTTTTCTTCTAATTTATGAATTTTCTTTGTTCCTTCATACATTTCATACTGCAAAAATCTCGTTTCCAGTTTTCCGTTGAAAAGCTTGATTTTTCTTGACGGACGAAGACCGATTTTCTTTACCGCTTCCAGATCAGAAGAAATCAGCCATGCCAATGTATTCGGATAATGGGTTTTGAAAGTGTCGCCTATTTTCTTGTAAAAATCATCATCATTAATAGAAATTCTTTCGTCGTAAGGCGGATTGAAAACCATTAACAAAGGGAAAAGTTCTTTTTTGGAATCAAAGAAATTCTGTTTCTTCACTTCAATTACATCTTCCATTTCTGCTGCTTCGATGTTCATTCTTGCCGCATTCAGCATTCTTGCATCAATATCGTAGCCAACGATCTTTCCGGTAAACTCTTTCACCCTGTTGATTCTGAATTCTTTAATCTTGGTAAAAAGATCCGCATCATAATTTTTCCAGTTCTGGAAAGCAAATCTCCTTCTGAAAATCTGCGCAGGAAGATCCAAAGCGATCATTGCCGCTTCAATTAAAAGTGTTCCGGAACCGCACATCGGATCAAGGAAATTACCTTTTCCGTCCCAACCAGCCAGTTGTAGCATTCCGCTTGCCAGAACTTCATTAATTGGAGCTTCTCCCTGCTCTCTTCTGTATCCTCTTTTAAATAAAGGATCTCCCGAAGAATCCAGAGAAATGGTAATTAACTCCCTGTCGATATGAAGGTGGAATTTAATATCCGGATTTTTAGTTTCTACATTCGGGCGTTTTTTGAATTTTTCCTGAAAATAATCCACAATAGCATCTTTCATTTTCAGCGTTACAAACTGAGAATGTTTGAATGTTTCAGAATTTACCGTAGAATCAATTGCAAAAGACTGATCCACATCCATAAATTCTTCCCAGTTGAATTTAAAAAGCCTGTCATAAAACTGGTGCTGATTGAAAGCCTTAAATTCGTGAATCGGAACCAAAATTTTCAAAGCCGTTCTCGCAGAGTAATTGATCTTGTATAAAAAGCCTAAATCTCCTTCACAGTTTACCGCACGGTTTTTAACCTCAACATTCCTTCCGCCCAGTTTTTTAATCTCTTCTGCCAAGATCTGCTCCAGTCCGAAAAATGTTTTTATCTGAATCTGTATATTTTCTGTATTCATTCTGCAAAAATAGCAATTTTAGTGGTTGGTTGTCAGTTTATAGTTTATACAAATCACTGCAACTACAAAAACCATGGGTTTGCAACAACAGACAATCGCCCAAAAAACACTATTTTTGCAGAATGGAATGGTTTGAATCTTGGTTTGATACCCCTTATTATCATGTACTGTACAGCAACAGAGACTATACAGAAGCGGAAAATTTCATCACAAAACTTACTGCCGAACTGCAGCTTCCGCCGAACTCAAAAATCATCGATCTGGCTTGTGGTAAAGGAAGACATTCGGTTTTTCTTAATAAGCTTGGGTATGATGTTTTGGGACTTGATCTTTCCAGACAGAGTATAGAATTTGATAAGCAGTTTGAGAATCAGACCTTGCTTTTTGATGTTCACGACATGAGAAACCCGATTGATGCAGAACCGATGGACGCTGTTTTCAATCTTTTTACGAGTTTCGGATATTTTGATAATGAGAGTGATGACAAAAAAGTATTTCAGTCGGTTTATAATGCATTAAAACCGGACGGATATTTTGTTCTGGATTATCTGAATGAGGAATATGTAAGAAAAAGCATTGTTCCGGAATCTACTATTGTTCGCGGAGATATTGAATTTAAAATAAAAAAGAAAATTGAGGGAAGACATATTGTAAAAGACATTCAATTTGAAGCAGACGGAAGACCTTATCATTTCTTCGAAAAAGTAAAACTTCACACGTTGGATGCCATCAATTCCTATGCAACTGAATGTGGTTTTGAGAGAGTAAAAATCTGGGGAGATTACCAACTGAACGATTTTAATAAGGATACTTCTCCGCGTTGCATTAATTTATTCAAGAAAAAATAATGATTACCGTACTTTTACTGGTTTTAAGCGTTATTACAGGAGTATTTCTTGGAAAGTATTTCGGTAAAAAAGAAAAACTGGCAAAAAATCTGTTGATTTTAAGTGCCGGATTTCTGATTACCATTTGTCTGAATGAAGTATTTCCGCAGGTTTATACCTCAGAAACAGGAAGCAGTCTGGGCATTTTCGTGATTGCCGGAGTTTTACTGCAGATGATTCTTGAAGCTCTAACCAAAGGTTTTGAACACGGACATTTTCATCATCACAGCGAACATAATATTCTGCCTGTTGCTTTAATGGTAGGACTTTTTATCCATGCTTTTATTGAGGGAATTCCTTTGGCGAACGAAGAACAGGAATTATCGCCGTATCTTTTGGGAATTGTTTTTCACAATCTTCCGATATCGTTTATTTTGGGCGCATTTTTATTTAATCGAAAAGATGAATCAAAGTCCAATCCTTCTTATCCTTCGCTGCTCATTGTTGCCCTTTTTGCTTTGGCTTCTCCAATGGGAATGCTGCTCGGAAATTATTTCAATCCCGATCTTCAGCCTTACTTTCTGGCGATCGTAGGAGGAATTTTCCTGCATATTTCTTCGGTAATAATTTTTGAAAGTAATAAAAACCATAACATCGACTGGCTAAAAATAGGGCTTGTGATTTTAGGGGTTTCATTGGCGTTGGTTATGCATCTTTTTCACAGTCATGCTCATTAATGATAACAAAAGACTGTTGAATATATTAAATTTGTTTAAACTAATTTCAGAATTAGCCACAAAAGACAATTTTAAAGCCAATTTCTATAATAATAAAAGCGCTCAAAATAATAAAAATCAAAGATTTTTTAAAAAATTATTGTGAACTTTTTCATTTATAATGATCAGCTTTAAATAAAAATTTGTCATTTTTTGTGACTTTTGTAGTTAATAAAAAGTTTAAACAGACTTATTAAATAAAAAGCTCCGAATTTACGTGAGGTCACTGAAAAACTAAATTTTTATTAACCAATAAAAAAGGAGTGTAAAACGTATAGTTTTACGCTCCTTCTTT
>NZ_JACLCT010000077.1:0-4790 GCF_014218915.1 Chryseobacterium sp. C2(2020) | reverse complement strand
AAGAAGGAGCGTAAAACTATACGTTTTACACTCCTTTTTTATTGGTTAATAAAAATTTAGTTTTTCAGTGACCTCGCTTTTTAGCTCCGTTTTTTTTGATGGAATGCTAAGAAAAGGTAAATATCAGAAGAGAATTTCAATTCCTCTAAAATGCTTCCACTATTATGTTAAATTAACAATAACTCCTCCTTTTTTATCCACAATTCTTTGATGATAATGATCTTTTTACTATCTTTCAGATAGAAATTTACGAAAATAAATGTCAAAAAAATTTCGCAACTTTGCATACATTTTGAATCATAAATTTCAGAAGTAATATTAATTTAAAAAGTTTGTCGAGGTCTGTAAGCATATTCAGACATTGGCCGACGAAGGATGTGAGTATTGGAAGAGTATTTTGGAAATGAACTTGTGAAGAAGTTCGAAGAAATGATGGAAAATAATGATGAATTCTACTTTGATACAGAAGAATTGGAAGACATCATTGTTTACTACCTGGAGCTGGGAGACTTTAATTACGCCGATATGGCGGTGAATTATGGTTTGAAGCTTCATCCCAATTCTTTGGACATTAAGATTAAAAAACTTGAAGTTCTTTTAGAATGGGAAGATTATAATGCGGCGAAAGATCTTATCGATGAGCTGAAAGGTTCTTCAATGGAAAACACAGACTTTTTGGTATGCTACGCAAAGTATTATTCGAATTTAGGAAATCCTAAAAAATCCATAGAAATTTGTAAAAAAGCACTGGAGCTGAAGGAAGAAGAGAATTTCCTTCACAACTTTATTGCAGATGAATATGTAAATTTAGGAGACCCCTTTAACGCTCTTAAACATTACAGAAAAGCACTGAAAGAAGATCCTACGGATGAATATTCGTTGGAAAATTGTATGGTGTGCTTTGCAGATCTTAATAAGAGCGAGGAGGCAATTGCCTTTCTGAATGAATATCTGGACGAGTTTGCCTATTCTGAAGTAGCGTGGTTGGAATACGGACAGTTCTATTTCAATAGGAAAAATTACGAAGAAGCGATAAAAGGATACGATTATTTATTGGCGATCAATTCCAACTCTGTAGGAGTTTATGCCAATAAAGCGGCTTGTTATGAAGCTTTAGGACAGTATAAAAAAGCAATCGAAGTCTACGAAGAAATGCTGGAACTGGAATATACCAAAGCGTTTACCTTCTATAAAATTGGGCTGTGTTATAAAGCTCTGAAGCAGCCTATCGTTGCCTTAAACTTTTTCCAGAAATCCTTAAGAGAAGATCCGCAGTTCTATCTTGCCATGATGGAGCAGTCGTATCTTTACGAGGAAATGGGCGGAATGACGGAAGCATTGCATTTTGCAAGAGAAGCTACGTATCTTAACGAAAATAACCTTGATTACCAGAAAAGATTAGCATTTCTGTTCATTGATTCAGGTAAGTTCGAGGAAAGTCTTTCTTGTCTTAAAAAGCTGGTGGATGTGGAACCTTCAAGATTCTACAACTGGTACGCTTACTCGGAAGTTTTAATGCTTTTGGGAGAATATGAAGAAGCGATTATCGTTTTAAAAGAAGCTTTAAAATCGCATAACAGAGCCGAATTGTATTATCAGCTCAGCAACTGTTATTTCAACCTTAAAGATCAGGAAAAAGGCGTTGAATCTCTTCAGAATGCGCTAGAGCTTGATCCTTCTTTAGTAACGGATATGCAGAAAAAATATCCCTTCATTAAAGATGAGGTTAAAAAAGTGAAGGCAAAAGTTAAAAAGAAAAATTAGTCATTTGATTTTCCGATTACACAATAAAAATCCTGCAGAAATGCAGGATTTATTTTTTAATTATATTAGATTTTGTCCTTAAAAAGATGAGTCCTGCAATAATAATACTTGCCCCCAAAAACTGTAAAACTGAAAGCTTTTCACCATCCAGAATTCCCCAGATGATTGCAACAATAGGCATCAGTAAAGTTACGGTTGATGCAAATAATGGCGTTGAAACTTTTAACAGACGGTAATTCATCATCATAGCCAGTCCGGTTCCGAAAATTGATAGAAGACTTACAAAAAAAAGTCCGGTCAGATTGCTTTCATCAAAACTGAATGTCGAAAAAAATCCTGTAAAAGTTAAAGCAATTAAGGAAGGAAAAAATAAAACAAAGCCAAACACAAAAGCTGATAAAACGGTTGACGAAACTTCCATAAGCTTTGATTTCACCGTTGTTGTGCTCAAAGCATAGCAAAAAGTAGCCAGAATCAGCAGCAAAATAGGAATCATTTTAAATTTTCCGTCTTCTCCGTCTCCGCCAAAAGCCAGTAGACAAACTCCGCTGAAACTTATTAAAGTCCCGATAAGCTGTTTCTTTGTTGTTTCAAACTTCCAGATCAGAGCGCCCACAATAATCACGAAAATCGGCATCATGGAGTTGATAATTCCCGCAATACTACTGCTTACTTCTGTCTCTGCAATCGGAAACAGAAACATCGGAAAAAAATTCCCCGTAAAAGCCGCTAAAATCAGCCATTTTAAATGCTTCTTGGGAAAAAGTTTGTATTTTGAAATTGCAACAGGCATCAGAATAATTCCTGCGATTAAAACCCGTAAAGCTCCCACCTGATAAGGACTGAAATGCTCCAGAGATTTTTTGATCAGAATAAATGACGATCCCCAAATGATACTGAGTACAACCAGAAGGATCCATTTTTCTTTATCTGCGTTCATTGTTTTCGTATAAAATTTTTAAAAACTCTTTTTTAGGAATCATCCTTGCTCCCAGGCTTTCAAGGTGGTCTGTGTGAGACTGGCAGTCAATAAGTTCGATGCTGTTCTGATATTTTTCAGCGAAATAAATAAATCCGGCTTTGGAAGCGTTGCTCACTTTGGCAAACATGCTTTCGCCGCAGAAAACATTCCCAATCTGTAAACCATAAAAACCACCGACCAATTCTTCATCCTGCCATACTTCAATGCTTTTTGCCAGTCCGTAATCATGAAGCCTGATGAAAACGTTCATTAATTCATCCGAAAGCCATGTTCCAGTCTGTCCTTTCCTGCTAATTTCCTGACAGTTTCTGATAACCTCTCTGAAATTTTTGTTTTCCGAAAAAGTAAAAATATTCCTGTTGAGAATTTTTTTCATCGACTTTGAAATCTTAATCTCTTTCGGAAACAATACAAATCTCGGATCAGGACACCACCAAAGAATTTCCTCATCGGGATTATACCATGGGAAAATTCCCAACTGATAGGCAAACCAAACTCTGTCGATCGAAAGATCACCGCCAAAAGCAATAACACCTTCGTGCCCGTCATAAACCTTCGGATCGGGAAATGAAATTTCGTTTTCGTCTAATCGAACCATTTTCAAAAAAAATCCTACTTTATAAAGCAGGATTTGTATTTTCAGTGTTATCTATTGTATTAGAAAGGAAGATCATCGTCCTCGTCATCTGCAAAAGGATTCTCGTTGGAAACCGGAGAAGCAGACTGCGATGGCGCTGCCTGTGTAGGTTCTGAAGCATTATCGAATACTTTTTCTACTCTCCATCCTGTAATGGAATTGAAGTATTTTGTTTCGCCTTGTGGAGAAACCCATTCTCTTCCTCTGATGTTGATTCCTACTTTCACATTCTCTCCTTCTCTTAAATTATCCAATAAACTGATCTTATCAGACAAAAATTCTATGTTTATCGGTTGTGGATACTGCTCCTGCGTCAGAATCACCATTTCTCTCTTTTGGAAACCGCTCGCAAAAGTCTGAGCATCAAATATTTTCTTTACCGTTCCTTGTAATTCCATATCATATTAATTAACGCTGTAAAAGTAAGAAAATCAATCGTAATAAAGGCTACGCGAAAAAAAAAATGTAAAAATTTTAATTTTTTTTCCTGAAAAGTTTGGAGGTAAAAGAATTTATCCTATCTTTGCACCACTGAAAACGACAAAACGAAACAAGTTCTTTTAAAAAAATAAGTTTTCATCATAATCAACGCGGATGTGGTGTAATTGGTAGCCACGCCAGACTTAGGATCTGGTGCCGAGAGGCGTGGGGGTTCGAGTCCCTTCATCCGCACAGTATGCGAAAATAGCTCAGCTGGTAGAGCACAACCTTGCCAAGGTTGGGGTCGCGGGTTCGAATCCCGTTTTTCGCTCCACGCCGCCCTGGTGGTGGAACTGGTAGACACGCAGGACTTAAAATCCTGTGCCTCTTTTGGCGTGCGGGTTCAAGTCCCGCCTGGGGTACATAGAAAACCTGATAATCATTTGATTGTCAGGTTTTTTTGTTTTTATCAGGCACAACATGGTCACAACACTTTGAAAATAAATGAAGGATCAATCGCAAAACTTGGGGGCTATGCAAAAAGTTTAGTCAACCTGAATAGAAAGAAAGTTCTGTCTTTTACCCCTCGAAGTTGTAGTCTGAAGTTTTTAATTTTCGCATTAAAAGATTCCGCAGCAGCATTGGTGCTTCTTGCTTCAAAATAATTGAGAATATCGTTGTAATGATTTATAATGGTGTTCTTTAGTGTAGAAAATGATTTAAAACCTGACTCTTCAACATCCTTAAACCAATGAGCCAACTTCAACATGGCAACGGATTTTGTTATATTTTGATTGTATATTTTTCTTAAACTATCCGATAAATGGTAGATTTTTTCTAAATCGGGATATTCTCTAAACAGGATCTTTACTCGTTTACTTTGATTTTCTGTCCATTTTTCCCTGCTTTTGTAACGTGAATTCGGAGAAAAACATGAGGTGCTTAATGTCTAAAATTAATATTTTAGAATTGAACAAATACTAAAAC